>JAHWJM010000359.1 GCA_019348435.1 Actinomycetota bacterium | reverse complement strand
CGCGCTCTGTCATGGACATACAGCGCGCGCAGGTCGGAGAAGTCCCACCGCGAGGTCTCGCAGAGCACCTCGTCGTGCTCGGTGAGTTCGGCCATCTTCGTTCCTCCAGCGTCGGCTCGAGCAGTACTTCGTCACGCCGCGCGGCCGTCGGTCACGCCCGCGCCGCTCTAGCATCGCGCGTTCGCGCACAGCGTGCTGCTGCTGTCCGCGCGCGTGCCGGAGGCATGCAGAGCGTTCGTCGGCGGTTGCGGTGGAACGTGCGCAGAAGGCGCACTAGCCTGAAGGCCGATGGCGACGCAGCCGGCCCCCCAGAACCTCGATCCCGGCGCCCTCCTGGAGGCCGCCCCCGAGGAGGAGTTCGCGCTCATCGAGCTGCGCCTCGACTGGCCGCCGGACCTCGAGATCTATCCGCAGCACATGCAGCTGTGGCTGCGCTGCTTCGTCATCACGCAGGACCCGCTCGGCTGGATCGCCGACCGCGGCGACGCGTGGACGGCGGTCACCGTCGAGGATGACGTCCTCGAGGTCGACCTCTACCTCACGGTCGCCGCCGTGCGCGCCACGATCGAGCAGTTCGGCGGCGACATGGCGGCAGCGATCGGCCGCTACGCCGGCGCAGTGATGTCGGCCGCGCTCGAGCGCGAGGAGGAGCTCGTCGCGGGCGACTACCCGCGGCGCGCCGCGCGCGGGGAGACGCCACGCCTGCTGGCCGACCTCGACGGCGATCACGGCGCATTCGCGCGACCGGCGATCCAGGTCCGGCGCAGCTGGAGCACGATCGGCCTGGGCGCGCTGACAGACCTCGTCCAGCACGCGTTCGGCGCCGTCGACCTGGACCGCTCGAACGTCGTCCTGGAGCCCGTCGAGCCCGTCACGGAGGACTGCCCGGCGTGCAAGGGGCAGGCGTTCGGCTACCCCTCGAGCCTCGAGGACGCAAAGGAGTCGCTGTGTCCGCCGCACCGTGCAGCGGCAAAGATCGTCAACACCGAGCGCATCGCCCACGCGCGGCAGTCGAACTTCGCCGGCTGGCGCGCGATCGACAAGGCCGTCATGCGCATCAACAAGCTGCCCGAGCCGTTCTTCAACCCCCAGCCGCCGCGCGTCGTCGGCGAGACCCCCGCGCGCAACGACCCCTGCTTCTGCGGCAGCGGCAAGAAGTACAAGCGCTGCCACGGGGCCTGAGCGGGGGGGCGCTCAGGGGCGGCCGCCTGTGCGGCGTTCGGCGTTCGACGGCGATCCGGGTGCGCCCGCGCTTCCGGATCTTCGTCGCCCTCGGCCGGCTCTGGATCTAGAGGAAGACGCGCAGGATCGAGAGCAGCAGCAGGATGAAGCAGCCGGCCGCGACGACACCGAGCACGCGGATGATCCACAGGTCGAACTGCGACAGCACGAGCTTGGACTCGCGGCGGGGGTTGCGCAACTGGGGCATGACCGCCCGCGCGGCGGGAACGGTGCGAACGCCGAGGGGCTCGTCGGCCGCCGACGTCTCCCCGTCTGCGCCGGACCCTTCGCGGTCGGCCTGCGCGCGCTCGGTCTGAAGCTGACGCTGGAGCGTGCGGTAGGCGAGCAGGACCTCATCGCGCTGCCCGTCGGCCGCCTCGCGCTCGGCCTTCGCGCGGGCGAGGCCGGTCTCGGCGACCTCGCGGGCCTGCAGCGCCTCGTCGTGGGCGAGCTCCATCCGCGCGCGGCTGCGGACAGCGGCCTCGCGCGCCTCGATCGCCTCGGCGAGCTGCGCGAGCGCGCGGTCGCGGTCTCGCTCGGCGGTGGCGCGCGCACGCTCCAGGTCGTCGAGGCGACGGTCGATCGACGGCGCGCAGGCCGGCGGTGGCGCGGGCGGCGACGCGGGCTCGGGCTCGGGCTGGCGCGCCCGCACCGGCTCGGGCGCGGGATCGGCCGCTGGCGTGGGCGCCACGCCGATCGCTCCATCGCCGAGCGGGACGATCACCTGCGGCGCGACGTCGAGCGCCAGCCGACCGGCGTCGACGTCGCCGCCGTGCCACGGAAACGCGGCGGTCCATGGCACATCGATCGACGGCGCCCACGGCTTGTGCTCGAGCGTGGCGAGGATCCTCCGGTCGTCTGACACGAGCGCCGGACGCACGAAGCGCAGCCCGCGCACGCCCGACCAGAACCCGCTGACGACGAGCTCGTCGCCCTCGAGCTCAAGCCGATGTACCTCGAAGCTGACCCCCGCCCGCTGCGCCATTGCACCCGACCCTACCCGCCGGGGCCATGGCGAGACAGCGCCGCTACCGGGGCATGGCCTCCATCGCCTCGGCCTCCTCGACGCTGACGATCTCGCGACCGAGCGGGAGGAACGCGACGGGCACGAGCTTGAAGTTCGCCAGGCCGAGCGGGATGCCGATGATCGTCAGGCACAGCAAGACGCCCGTGAGCAGGTGCGCGAGGGCCAGCCACCAGCCGCACAGCACGACCCAGATGACGTTCGCGATCCCGGTCGCCACGCCGGCGTCGGCGCGTTTGACGAGCGTCGACCCGAAGGGCCACAGCGCGTACGCGGCGATGCGCAGCGCGGCGAAGCCGAACGGGATCGTGATGATGAGGATGAAGCAGATCAGCGCCGCGAAGGCGTAGCCGATCGCCAGCCACAGGCCCGAGAGCACAAGCCAGATGACGTTCAGCACGAGGCGCACAGACGACGGGTGCCCTGGCCATTGGGACGCAAAACCGCGCGGACGGATGTCGGACGACCTCAGCCGCGGATCTGGCAGCGCACACGCCGCCGGCTGGCGCTCGCGATCCGGGACGTAGCGTGATCACGGCGACCCGGGGGCGTTCACGCGCCTGCCGGGTAGCACGTCGGGATGACGGCGATCGGGATACCCGCGGGCTACGAGCCGGGCGGCGGCGCGGTCGACGAGGCGTTCGACGCCGGCGGCGCCGTCCGCCCCGGGTACGCGAGGGTCCTCGCCGCGCTCGAAGCGGCGCCGCCCGCCGCCGCCGCCGAGGCGATCGCCGCCGGCGTGCAGCGCGACGGCATCGTGCACGGCGCAGGCGAAGGCGCCCATCCGCTCGCCGTCGACGCCGTCCCGCGCGTCTTCGAGGCCGAGGAGTGGGCCCAACTCGAGGCGGGCCTGGCGCAGCGCGTCGGGGCACTGGAGGCATTCGTGGCCGACGCGTTCGGCGCGCGGGAGGCGTTTCGTGCCGGCGTCGTGCCGGATGAAGATCGGA
>JAHWJM010000358.1 GCA_019348435.1 Actinomycetota bacterium | reverse complement strand
CGATCTTGCCCCGGATCGCTGGCGCCTCGTGTTGATGCGCTGGTATAGACGGGCGAGCGTTCTGAGACTGTTCGCTCGGCGTTCCGGGGGGCTGTCGCACCCGCCCGCTCGAGCCTTGCGACCGCACGCCGCTCAAGCACGACCGCGCCTTGGCGGCGCGCGATCTCCAGCGCTCGGGCGAAATGCCGCTCGGCCTCGGTGAGGTCATCGGCCTCGGCGAGGACGAGCTCGCCCATCAACCCGTGCAGCTCCGCCTCCAGGACGCGCTGGCCGGTCGCCTCGACCACGTCGAGCGCCTCGGTGAGCGCCGCTCGAGCGAGCCCGAGCCGTCGCTCCGCGAGGCACACGTTGGCCAGCAGCCCGAGCGCCCAGGGCATGTAAAGCGGCTGGCCGCTGCGCCGGTAGACGTCCAACCCCTCGCGGATCATCGCGATCCCCTCGGCTGCCCGGCCGTCGTGCACGCTCGCCCAGCCGCGCAGGATGGTCCCCATCGGTTGCATGAGTCCGAGACGCTGCTCGTCGGCGAGCCCGGCGAGGCGCTCGGCAAGAACCCGCGCCCGGGGCTCGTCGCCGCTGTCGATCGCAAGCCAGCTGGCGAAGTTCAGCGCATAGGCGAGACTGAAGGGATGTTCGAGCTCTGCGGCGAGGCGTAGCGCCTCGTCCGCGCGGCGCTCGGCCTCCTCGCGACAGCCGAGGTGCCAGAGCGTGTACGCCAGCCGGCTGAGGCAGATGATGCGCGGATCCTGGGCGAAGAGCACCAGGTGCGAGCGCGCTCGCTCCGGCGCGTATCCGGCGACCGCCTGCTCGAGGTGATCGCGCGCCACGACGAGCTCACCGAGCCAGAACGCGGCCACCCCCAGCATGTAGTGACCCTCGACGACAACCATCGCATCGCCCCCCGACTCGCCAAGCGTGACGAGCCGCGCGCCCAGCTCGCGCGCCGTGCGCAGCTCGCCGCGCGTCAGCGCTGACAGCGCGACGCCGCGGATGACCGCGGCCGCCGGGTCGTCGTCCAGCCGCTCGCACAGCTCCCACGCCCGCGCGTAGGTATCGCTTACCTCCTGCGCGCCGTAGCCGCGATGGACGCACAATGCGCCGCCAAGCGCGGTGCGCAGTGCCAGCTCACGCCGGTCGCGCCGAGCGTCCGGCGGCTGACCGGCGAGCAGCTCCAGCGCCCGGGAGAGCTGGGCTACCGCCTCAGCGTTCGCATACACGTCCTGTGCGACGGTGGCCGCGCGCGTGTAGAAGTCGATCGAGCGCTCAATCCAGCCGGCGTACTCGTAGTGCGCCGCCAGCTGGCCACTGACGCTGTCGAGATCCTCTCCGTGCAGGCGCTCCAGCGCCTGCGCGACACGCCGGTGCAGCATGCGCCGGCGGGCGGACCCTGTCCGTCGGTAGGCCGCCTCGCGGAGCTTGTCGTGCGTGAAGTCGTAGGCGTCGAGGCCACGCTCGCGGACGATCCGGCGTTGCCAGAGCTCGTCGAGCGCCTCGACGATTTGCTCCTCGCTTCGGGGGCTCGCCTGCTCGAGCACGTCGAAAGCGAACGCTCGGCCGACGGTGGCCGCAAGGCTGGCGAGTTCCTGCCCGACGGGCGAGAGCTGTCCCAGCCGCGCCTCGATCACCGAGTGCGCCCGCGGTGGCAGCTGCCAGCCGGCCTCGGCCTCCGTGCTCGCTCGGCGAGGGGGCTCCGCGTCGACTAGGCCCGCCCGGACCCATTCGACGACGAACAGCGGATTTCCCTCCGTCTCGCGATACAGCACATCCGCCTGCGCGTCGTCGAGGTCGCGGCCGGAGACCGCCCTCGCCAGCATCGCGGTGTCGGCGCGGCGCAGCGGCCCCAGCTCGAGCTCCGTGAGCTGACCGCTCGCTCGGACGTCGAGCAGCAGCGACTGCAGCGGATCCTGGAGGCCGACCTCCTCCGAGCGCACAGTCCCGACCACCAGGAAGCGAGCGCGCGACCGAGAGCGCAGGAGATAGTGCAGCCAGCCGATCGTCTCGATGTCACACCATTGGAGGTCGTCGATGACGAGCAGCAGGGGCCGTCCCTCGGCGAGAACCGCATGCGAGATGGCATCCAGCAGGCGGGAGCGCTGCCAGTCGTCGCTCAAGGGCGGCGCCGCCGGCAGCTCGGGACGGTCGGCGTGCACCTCGGGGAGCAGCCTCGCGAGCTCAGCCAACCAGGGATCGCCCAGCCGGCGCAACCCGGGCGCGATCGCGCGGCTGCGCAGCAGCTCAACCACGGGCGCGTACGCCAAGCTTCCCGCTGCCGCGTAGCAGCGGCTGGCCGCCGTCACGAAGCCCTGCCGTGCCGCCCAGTCGCGAAGCTCCTCGGCGAGCCGCGACTTGCCGACGCCGGCCTCGCCTGCGATCACGGTCAGCCGGCTCTCGCCGCCGACCGCGCGCCGCCACGCGTCACGCAGCGCGTGCCACTCCTCACTGCGCCCGACGAGCCGCATTCCGGCGGCGGCGAGCTTGCTCGTCCGCGTGGGCACGGGTGCCGCATCGGGCTCCAGCAGACGCTCGTACGCGTCGCGCGTGGCGGCGCTCGGCGCGATCCCGACTTCGCGCGCGAGCGCGGTGGCGCAGCCGTGGTACACGCGCAGCGCCGCAGCGCGGTCGCCGCTCAGCGCATACAGTCGCATGAGGCGCTGGCAGGCGAACTCGTTGACAGGATCGTGCTCGAGCAGGCGCCGCGCCCAGGAAATCGCGCCGCGGTAGTCGCGTTCGAGCTCGAGCAACTCTGCGAGCAGCTCCGCCGCCCGCAGGAACGCCGCCCGCAGGCGCTCTCGCTCAGGCACGAGCCAGTCGTCGTAGCAGCCCGGAAGGAGGTCGCCGGCGTACAGCGTGACCGCCGCCTCGAGCTCCGCCCGAAGCTCGCTGGACGCCCCGGCCTTACGCGCCTCTTCGGCGCCTGTCGTCAGACGGTCGAACTCGGCGACGTCGAGCGAGAAGCCGGCATCGCCCCGCCAGCGCACCGTCGCGGCGCTGACCTCCAAGAAGCGGTCAGCGTCGGGAAGCGCGCGCCGCAGGAGAAACAGCGCCTGACGCAGGTTCGTGCGCGACTGCGACTCGTGCGAGTCAGGCCAGAACAGGAACGCGAGGTGCCCGCGCGGCTGCGGCGCCTCGCTGTTCAGGAGCAGGTACGCGAGCAGCGACTGCAGGCGCGGTGCATCGACGGTCGCTACCAGGCGTTCGTCGAACTCGATCCTCAGGCCGCCGAGCA
>JAHWJM010000357.1 GCA_019348435.1 Actinomycetota bacterium | reverse complement strand
GGCAACGGAGGGCCGACCGATGCCCACGTCAACCTCATCCCGGCCGTCCGCGAGCGAATTGAGCGGTGGGGTGTGCCGTATGTCATCGAGAACGTGGTCGGCGCTCGCAAGCACATGCGAGCCCCCGTCGCGCTCACGGGCGGCATGTTCGGGTTGCGTGTCGAGCGGCCGAGGTTGTTCGAGGCGAACTGGCCGCTGTACCCGGCACCAGCGAGGCCCGTGCCCGCCGACGAAGTGCTCGGCATCTACGGACGCAGCCCCGACGGACGTCGCCTGTGGGACCGCAACGACGGCAGCACCCTTAGGGCCGCATGCTCGCTCGAGGAAGGCGCTGCGGCGATGGGCATCGACTGGATGACCGCCTGGGAGGACGTCACCGAGGCGATTCGCACGCCCGAGGTCAGCGCCCGTGCCTCGCAGGTCGCCGCCCGGCCGGAGGTGCGCGACCGGCTCGTCGCGCTGCAGCGCGAGATGATCCGTGACGGCGACTACGTCGCGGAAGGTCGTGACATCGGGACCGTCGTCGCGCCCGACGCCGAGCTCAAGGTCTTTCTCACCGCCTCGCCCGAGGAGCGCGCGCAGCGGCGCGCCGCGCAGACCGGGGGGGACCCCGCGGAGGTGCTTGCCGCTCAGATCGCGCGCGACGAGCGTGACACGACGCGCGAGCACTCTCCGCTGCAGCCCGCGCCCGACGCGCTGCTCGTCGACACCACCGGGCTGAGCGTCGACGAGGTCGTCGACCGGATCGCCCGGCTCGTGCAGGCGGCGCGATGAAGGTCGCCGTCGTCGGCTATCCGAACGTCGGCAAGTCCTCCCTCGTCAACCGCCTCACGAACTCGCGCGAGGCGGTCGTCCACGAGCGCGCCGGGATCACGCGGGACCGCAAGGAGATCGCCACCGAGTGGAACGGCCGGCGCTTCACGCTGATCGACACCGGCGGCATGGACAACGAGGATCGCGACCCGATCGCGGGCTCGATCCGCGACCAGGCCAAGGCCGCCCTCGCCGACGCGCAGGTCGCGCTGTTCGTCTTCGACGCCAAAGCCGGCCTGCGGCCCGGCGACGACGAGCTCGCCGACCTGCTGCGGCGCTCGCGGATGCCCGTCGTCGTGGCGGCCAACAAGATCGACAGCGTCAACGACATCCCGCTCGCCGTCGAGGCGCATCGGCTCGGCTTCGGCGATCCGATGGCGGTCTCCGCCGCCCAGGGACTGGGGACGGGCGACCTGCTCGACCGCCTCGTCGACCTGCTGCCCGAGGACGACGAGGAGATCGACGAGACGCTCATCCGCCTCGCCGTCATCGGGCGCCCGAACGTCGGCAAGTCCTCGCTCGTCAACCGTTTCGTCGGGTCAGACCGGGTGATCGTGTCCGACGTCGCGGGCACGACGCGCGACGCGATCGACCTGCCGCTGGAGATCGACGGGCGCAAGATCGTCGTCGTCGACACCGCCGGGATGCGGCGCCAGTCGAAGGTCTCGGAGTCCGTCGAGTACTACACGACGCTGCGCTCGCAGCGTGCCGCCGAGCGCGCCGACGTCGCGCTCGTCGTCTGCGACGCCAACGAGGGCGTGACGCAGCAGGACCTGCGCATCGCCGACCTCGCGATGACGTCGGGCTGCGCGACCGCCATCGTCCTCAACAAGTGGGACAGCGCCGAGATGACCGAGGCCGACCTCGACCACGAGCGCGCCCACGTCGCCAACAAGCTGCGCCTGCGTCCGAAGGTGCTGACCGCCAGCGCGCTGACCGGCCGCAACATGGAACGGCTGCTCAAGGAGGTCATCGCGCTCGGCGACCGCATGCAGGGACGGATCCCCACGCCGGAGCTCAACCGCTTCATCGGCGAGGCCGTGCAGGCGCGCCAGCCGCCGGCCAAGCAGGGCCATCGCCTCAAGCTGCTCTACGCGGCGCAGATCGGCGAGCGCCCGCCGCGCTTCGCGATCGCCGTCAACTCGCGCCAGCGCGTGACGCGTGACTACGCGTACTACATCGAGAACCGGATGCGGGCCCGCTTCGGCATGGACGGCATCCCGCTGATCATCGACTTCAACGAGCGCAAGTCTCGCCGCAGCGATGCCCGATAGCCTTCCGCGCATGACCAACTTCGCCCAGCACGAGTACCTCTTCACGTCGGAGTCGGTGACCGAGGGTCATCCCGACAAGGTTTCCGATCAGATCTCCGATGGCGTGCTGGATGCCGTCATGCGCGATGATCCCAGCGGCCGCGTCGCCTGCGAGACGCTGGTGAACACCGGCCTCGTGGTGGTTTCCGGCGAGATCTCCACCGAGATATTCGTGGACATCCAGGAGGTGGCCCGCGAGACGATCCGCGGCATCGGCTACATCGACGCCGAGCTCGGTTTCTCCGCCGATTCCTGCGCGGTGCTCAACGCGATCGACAAGCAGTCGCCGGACATCGCCCAGGGCGTCGATCATTCGTACGAGACACAGACGGACCCGACCGACGACGACGAGCTCGATGTCGCCGGCGCGGGCGACCAGGGGATGATGTTCGGCTACGCGACCAACGAGACCGAGGAGCTCATGCCGCTGGCGATCTCGCTGGCGCACCAGCTCGCCAAGCAGCTGGCGGTCGTGCGCCACGACAGCACGCTGGGGTACCTGCGCCCCGACGGCAAGACGCAGGTCTCGGTGCGCTACGCGGACGGCGTTCCGGTCAGCGTCGAGAAGCTGCTGATCTCCACGCAGCATCAGGACAGCGTGACGCGCGACCAGATCCGCGACGACCTGTGGGAGCACGTGGTGCTGCCGGTCCTGCCGGACGACATGTTCGACGAGAACAAGCTGCGCGCGGACTTCCTCGTCAACCCGACCGGCCGCTTCGTCATCGGCGGCCCCGTCGGCGACTGCGGGCTGACCGGACGCAAGATCATCGTCGACACGTACGGTGGCATGGCCCGCCACGGCGGCGGCGCCTTCAGCGGCAAGGACCCGTCGAAGGTCGACCGTTCCGCGGCCTACGCCGCCAGGTGGGTGGCGAAGAACCTCGTCGCGGCCGGTCTCGCCGACCGCATCGAGCTGCAGGTCGCCTACGCGATCGGCGTCGCGCACCCCGTCAGCGTGATGGTCGAGACGTTCGGCACGGAGAAGATCTCGCGCGAGCGGATCGCCGCGCTCGTCGACGAGCACTTCGACCTGCGCCCGGGCGCCTTTCGCCAGCAGCTCGATATGCATCGGCCGATCTACCAGAAGACGGCCGTA
>JAHWJM010000356.1 GCA_019348435.1 Actinomycetota bacterium | reverse complement strand
TCCGGCGCGCATCAACGTCGACGTGCGCTCCGTCGACCGCGCCGCGGTGGTGCGGCTCGCCGAGTCGGGCGACCTCGACCCGGCCGTCGTGCGCAGCCAGGCGCGCGACGCGCTCGCCGCGTTTCTGCGCCTGGCGATCCTCGTGTCCGTGCTCGGCGGGCTCGCGCTCGGCGCCTCGTCGCAGACCCTCGACGACGAGATCGACGAGCAGCTCGTCGGCATCGCGCGGTTCGTCAACGCGCCGCCAGCCGCGCGACGCTGGGCAGCGAGCAGCGCCTGACCATCGCCTCGGACCTGCACAACAACCTCATCGCGCTGCCGGCGCTCGAGCGCGCCGCGCGCGGCGGGCTGCTGCTGTTCGCCGGCGACCTGACCGACCGCGGCTCGCCGGTCGAGCAGGCGCTCGTCCTGCGCGTGGCGCGCGTCGGGTCGCAGCTCGTCTTCGTCGCGGGCAACCACGACTCGGACGTGCTCGAACGCAAGCTCGCGCGCGCGGGAGCGCTCGTGCTGACGCGCAACGGGCGCCTGCGCGGCAACGGCACGACCGACGGGCGCATCGTGCAGCGCGTCGCAGGCCTGCGGATCGCCGGCTACGACGACCCGCTCAAGCGCCTGGCGATCGACGGCTACAGCGACAACGGCGCCAAGCACACGGCAGCTCAGCGGCAGCGCTTCGCCGACTGGCTCGAACCCCTGCGGGACAGGGTCGACGTCGTCATGGTCCACAACCCGGGCCTCACCGAGGCGGCACTGCAGAGTCTGCGCGACGACCCGCCGCAGGCGCCGCTCGTCCTCGTCCAGGGCCACACGCACGAGCCCGCGCTCGAGACGCCGGGAACGCTCACGGTGCTCAACGCGGGCTCGGTCGGCGGCGGCGGGACGGGCAAGCTGGCGGAAGCTGATGGCGACATCGGGCTGGCGCGGCTGACGTTCACGCGGCTGCCCGCGTTCGTGCCGCGAGCCGCCGATCTCGTCCAGATCGACCCGGGTGACGGCGAGGCCGTCGCGCGCCGCTTCCGGCTCGACCCGGGTGCCTAGGCCGCAACTTTGCCGTGGCTAGCCTGGTTGGTGACCGTATGCGCTCAAAGATCATCCTCCCGCTCCTCGCCCTCCTCGTCCTCGTGCCGGTCTCCCCGGCGGAGGCTCGCAGCTCGATCCGCGTGGGGATCGGTGACCAGAGCCCGACGATGTTCGACTCGCCGTACTTCCAGCAGCTGAAGATCAAGCGCACGCGGTACTTCGTGCCCTCGGACGTCATGCAGAACAAAGAGGAGCGCCTGAAGGCGCGCGCCTTCGTCAAGGCCGCGCGCAAGGCGAAGGTCTCGACGCTGCTGCACATCTCGACCACCGACCTGCGCCCCAAGCGCGGCAAGCGCGTCTCGACGAAGCAGTACCGCAGCAACGTCAACCGGATCGTCCGCTACTTCCGCAACCTCGGCGTGCGCGACTTCGGCGCCTGGAACGAGGTCAACCACAAGACGCAGGAGACGTGGAACAGCGTCGGCCATGCCGCCTCGTACTACAAGAGCATGTACCGGGCGGTGAAGCGCCGCTGCAAGTCCTGCGCGGTCGTCGGCCTCGACATCCTCGACCAGAAGGGCGCGGACCGCTACATCAGCTCGTTCTACAGGCGTCTGAGCCGGACGTGGCGCAAGCGCCTGACGGTCGTCGGCATCCACAACTACTCCGACGTCAACCGCAGCCGCTCGCGTGGCACGTCGAAGATCATCAACACCGTTCGGCGCTACAACAAGCGCACGAAGTTCTGGTTCACCGAGACCGGCGCGCTGGCGGCCTTCGGCCGGTCCTTCCCGTACTCCGAGAGCCGCCAGGCGTCGCGGATCAAGAACATGTTCACGTACGCCAGCCGCTACAAGAGCCGCGGCGTGCAGCGCGTGTACTCCTACAACTTCTTCGGCCTCGAAGACGCCAGCTGCGGCAAATCCTGCCGCTTCGACGCGGGCCTCGTCAACGGTGACGGGACGCCGCGGCCGGTGTTCTTCACCTTCAAGAAGAAGCTCGCGAGCTACTCCCGCTAGACCGCCGTTCGGCCGGCGGGCCTCAGTCCGCCGGCGCGTCGGTCAGCGGCAGCAGCGGGCCGAGGCCCGAGATCTCCAGCACGCGCTCGATCTGGCGCGGTCCGCGCCAGATCGACAGTGCCGTCCCGGCCTGCTCGGCCTTCACGTTGGCGTGCGCGAGGGCGCGCAGCCCCGTGGAGTCCATGAACGTCAGCTCGCGCAGGTCGAGCACGAGCTCGGAGATCTGCTGCGCTGTCGCTTCGCTGACGGCCTCCTCGAGCTGCGGGGCGGTGACGATGTCGAGCTCTCCGCACGGGGCGATCTGCATCCGGCCGTCGCCTCGGACGACACGCAGCTCGAAGGAGGGCACGGTCATCGCCGGCCGCTCGGATCCCGTCTACAGGCCCGGGGGATGGCGGGCGACATATCCGCTCGTCGGGCGCATCCCCTTCTGCCAGCGCGAGCCGTCCTTGCGCGTGCCGCTCGTGTCGAAGCGCACGCCGGCGACGACCAGGAAGACGTGGCCGGGATTGGAGTAGATCGTGATCCACTTGCCCTTGCCCGGCTTGCCCCAGCTCATGAGCGGCCCGGACGCCAGCGGCCCGTTCAGCAGGCCGGCGTTGGCCAGCGCGAACGAGACGGAGCCCGAGCAGTCATAGCCCTTGTCGAGCCACTTGCCGTGGCCGCCGCCCCACAGGTAGGGCGTGCGCGCGATCTGGTTGCCGGCCTCGATGATGAGGCGGACCTCCTCGGGCGCCTCGATCGGCGGCAGCGCGATGCCGTTCTTCAGCACGTCGGCGTCGGAGATCGCCGCGTCGCGCGTGGGGCCGTTGCCCTTCTTCTTCAGCTTGGGCAGCGACGCGGAGGCGCCGCGCGCCTGCGGCTCGTCGGCTGCGTCGGAGCTGGCGAGCGCCGCCGACGCGGCGCTCTACGACGAGCTGGCCGAGCTGGTCGCCGATGGTCTGCTCCCCGCCTCGAACGCCCGACCGCGCCTGACCGCGATCGCCGAGCGCCTGGCCAAGCTGGAGGCAGAAAGCACGCCCGCGAGGCTCGATCCGCAGGTGCTGGTCCATCCGCGGCAGGTCTGGGAGTCGTGGTCGATGCCGCAGCGCCGCGAGGCGCTGCGCGTGCTGCTGGACAAGGTGACGCTCAGGCACGTCGGTCCCGGAGGAGGTCCTCGAGCGGACCCGACTCGCGTCAGGATCATCT
>JAHWJM010000355.1 GCA_019348435.1 Actinomycetota bacterium | reverse complement strand
GGGCACGCTGTTGAGGAAGACCGTGTAGGGCTTCCGCACGCCGGCCGGGAGGCGCACCCTCGTCCGCTCCATCGGGTCGCCATCCTAGGCTCTCGGAGCCCGTGTCCGCACCGCTGCGCGCCGACGACCTCGTCGAGCAGCAGGGTCTGGGTGAGCTGCGCGACCGCCCGGCTGAGCGGGACGGCGCGCAGGCCGCTCGCCACCGACGTCAGCAGGTCCAGGCCCACGTCGAGGTCGGACAGGTCGTTGAGGATGTTGTTGCAGGCGTGCGCGAGCAGGATCCCCAGCAGCGCCAGCAGGTAGAGCGGCCAGGAGAACCCGTCCGCGCGCACCGCCAGCAGGCCGGCGACCAGCTGCAGCGACCCCGCCAGCCACAGCAGCACCCGCGCGAGCGCTCGCATCATCCGCGCACGCTACCGCCGCCGGATATGACGCAGAGGCCCGAGGTCGGCTCGCGGTCGCATGCGGGTCGGATCGCTCGAGCGACGGTCGGAGCGCGATCGTCGCGCAGCCGCACCCCCCGCGTAGCGGCGGCGGACCCGCGCGCGCATCGTTGGACCGAAGTCCAACCCATTGCTCGGTTGGTGCAGCGAATCCTCCAGCCGCCCTCGGCGCGGGGACGTCGGACGCTTCCAGTGGCGGCTGCTCGAGACGTCCGTCGGGCCGGTCATCACGGGGAAGTGGGGCGGCCTGCGCGGACCGCTCGAACCGGGCTGGGACCTCGAGGAGATCGCTGGCGCCGCGCCGCCGGACCTGGTCAAGCGCTTCGCGCAGCTGTCCACCTTCCCCGACGACCCACGGTCGCGCTCGCCATGACCTCCGGCGCGCGGTCGCGGCGCAGTACCGTCACGACGACGTGTCCGTGCTGCGCTTTCAGGTCCCGCCCGACCAGGCCCTGCTGACCCTCGCCGACGCCAGCGGAGGGCTCTCCGCGCTGTTTGCCTTCGATGCGGTCCTGAACCATCACACGGCCTGGCTCGCCGAGGCGGCGGAGGCGCTCGGGCACGGGCGCGAGAGCGAGAACGACGAGATGAAGGACGCGCGCGCGACCGCCAACGCGCAGACCGAGACGATCCGCGCGCTGCTCGAGACGCCCGTCTACCGCGCGGCGATGGACGCCGTCGGGCAGCAGGACGTCATGGTCGGCTACTCGGACTCCAACAAGGACGTCGGCTACGTCGCCTCCGGCTGGCACGTCTACCGCGCGCAGCTGGAGATGGCGCAGGTCTTTCGCGAGTACGGCGTGACGTGGCAGTTCTTCCACGGCCGCGGCGGCGCGGTGGGCCGCGGTGGCGGGCCGAGCTACACCGCCGTGCGCGCACAGCCATCCGGCACGGTCGCCGGGCGCCTGAAGGTCACCGAGCAGGGCGAGATGCTCTCGGCGAAGTTCTCGCTGCACGAGATCGCGCACCGGGAGCTCGAGCTGACCACCAGCGCCGCGCTCGTCACGACGCTGGATCGCTCCGCCAGCGAGCAGCCCGAGCGCCAGGAGCGCTTCGAGGCCGTCGTCGCCGAGATGGCCGCGGTGTCGACCGCCGCCTACCGCGGGCTCGTCTACGGCGACCCGGACTTCGCCGACTTCTTCCATGTCGTGACGCCGGTGCGCGAGGTCTCGCGCCTGCAGCTCGGGTCGCGCCCGGCGAGGCGCAACGCCACCGCCCGGATCGAGGACTTCCGCGCGATTCCCTGGGTCTTCTCGTGGACGCAGTCGCGCGCCGTCCTGCCCGCGTGGTTCGGCCTCGGGACCGCGCTCGCCCACGCGCGCGAGCGCCACGGCGTCGAGCTGCTGCGCGAGATGGAGCGCGACTGGCCGTACTTCGCGGCGCTCATCTCCAACGCGGAGATGGCGTGCGTGAAGGCCGATCTCGAGATCGCCCGCCGCTACGCGGAGCTGTGCGAGGCCGACGAGATCCGCAGCCGCATCGGCGAGGAGGTCGGCGTCTCGAGCTGGCTGACCATGGACGAGGAACGGATCGGCAGCTTCGCCGACGCGACCGAGGACCGGCAGTTCATCCACGTCGACCCGGAGCAGGCCGCGGCGCTGTCGCCGTGGAAGGTGACGATCGCGCACGGGTTCCTCACGCTGTCGATGCTCACCCACCTGATGAGCACGGTGCCGCAGCAGCCGGAGACGCTCAACGGCATCCTCATGGGCGTCAACTACGGCTTCGACAAGGTCCGCTTCGTCAACCCGGTCAAGGTCGGCTCCCGCATTCGGGCCAGCAGCGTGCTGTCGGCCGTCGACCAGAAGGACCCCAACACGCTGCAGGTCACCCGCACGATCACGATCGAGATCGGCCGCGACTCGGCGGAGTCCGGTGATCGCCGCGGCGACGCCGCCCCGAAGCGCGACAGGAGCCGGCCGCCGCAGGTTCCGGGCGACGAGGCGTGTGACGGAGCGCGCGACCCGATCGCGGCGGGCAACCTACGCCAGGCCGAGAGCGCGCTCCGCTGCCTCACGAACGCCGTCCGCCGGCAGAAGGGCCTCGGCCGGCTGCGCTTCGACGACCGCCTGGCGCGCGCGGCCGCGACGAGATCAAAGGCGATGGCGGAGGCGAACTTCTTCGGCCACTACGGCCCGGGCGACAGCAGTGTGCGCACCGCCGTACGCGGCACCGGCTGGATCCCCAAGGGGAAGAGCTGGCTGCTCGGCGAGAACATCGCGTGGGCCGAGCAGGGGGCGGCGACGCCGGCGCGGATCATGCGCGGCTGGCTCGACAGCTCGACGCACCGGGCCAACATTCTCAATCGCTATTTCGAGGAGGTCGGGCTCGGCGTGGTGGCCGCCGTCCCGAAGAAGGGCGCCGCAGCGGGCGGCACGGTGACACAGATCTTCGGGGTCACGGGCAACGCCGCGCGCAAGGCGCAGACCCGATAGAGGTCGGCCGGGCAACGGCCGGCCGAGCGCGCGAGCCTGTACGGTTTCGCGCGCCCCGCCCGCCATCCGAGGAGGACGCACGCCGATGCCCGACGAGCCCCGCTCCCTGACCGGGAGCGGTGACGACCGCCCAGCCGTCGCCGACGCGCGCGGCGCGCTCGAGCGCACGATCTCCGTGGCCGCCGAAGATCAGAGGGATCGGCTTCGTCGGAGCCGGCAAGAACCCGGCTTCGGTCCACGAATAGAACTCACCGTCGAAGGAGCTCGGGTCACCCGACCAGATCGTGCGCAACGCTCGCGCGTATTCCTCGAGACGCTCGCCCCTCTTCGAGTACGAAACACCCACCGCGTCGAATTCCTCGCGCATCCACC
>JAHWJM010000354.1 GCA_019348435.1 Actinomycetota bacterium | reverse complement strand
GATCTCGAGCGGCGTCGGGCTCGAGTTTCCCGGCATCACGCTCATCGCGTCCGGGCGCCGGACTGGCCGGTAGACCCCACCGCGAAGCCGCCGAGCCGTGGCGGCTTCCGCAGTGGGTGGTCTGATCGCTACCGCCTCGTCCCCACCGCGACCAGGTACTCCTTCTCGAAGCGGGCGCGGTCGGTCGTGCCGCGGTTCCATTCGTCGCAGAAGCGCTCGAGCGCCTCGTCGAACTCCGCTTCGCGCCCGTCGCGCGCCGCATTCGCGCGGGCGGCGATCGTCGGTCCGTAGTACGCCTTGAAGTGCTCGCCATAGTCGCGCGCCCGCTCGAACGCGGTGATCTCGAGGACGTCGCGCTCGAGCGTGTGGAACTGGACGCGATCGCCGAACAGCGCGGCCAGGTGCTCCTCGCTGCCCCACAGCGGCGGCGGCTGCGCACCCGGAGGAGGCGGCGGTGCGAACGGCTTCATCGTCGCAAACAGCGCGCCGAGCATGCCCTCCGGCGTCCAGCTCAGCAAGCCGATCGTGCCGCCGGGGCGGCACACGCGCACGAGCTCGTCCGCCGCGTCCTGGTGATGGGGGGCGAACATCACGCCGATCGACGACATGACCACGTCGAACGACGTTTCGTCGAACGGGAGGTGCTCGGCATCGGCCTCAACCCACTCGAGCTCGAGCCCGTCGGCCTCGGCGGTACGCCGGCCCGCCTCCAGCAGCTCCGGCGTGAGGTCGCTCGCGGTGACGCTCGCGCCCGTCCGGGCCGCCGGGATCGAGGCGTTGCCCGTGCCCGCGGCGACGTCGAGCACGCGCGCTCCGGGGCTGATGCCGCACGCCTCGACCAGCCGTGGGCCGACCGGCAGCAGGAACGTCTCGACCATCGCCGGGTAGTCACCCGCGGCCCACATGGCCCGATGGCGCGTCTTGAGCTCGGAGTCAGCCACATGCACGTTCATCCGATTCCTTCCGTCGGTGTGTGCGATGCAGCATCCCGCCGGCCGACGCCCGGGGCATCGGGCGAATTCCCTATCTGCTGCCTAGATCCGAGCCGATCCTCCCGCCGCGGGCTCGCTGCGAGCAGCATGGGCGGCGGCCTCTGCCCGGTTTTGCACCCCCAGCTTCGAGAGGATCCGGCTGACGTGGTGCCCCGCGGTCTTCTGCGAGATGACCAACGTCTCGGCGATCCGCGCGTTGGACATGCCCATGCCGAGCAGCTCCAGCACCTCCTGCTCGCGCGCCGTCAGCTCGCCGTAGCTGCGGGGGCGACCGCCGCTCGCGGTGTCGAGCTGGCGCAGGACGGCTGCGGCCGCGTCCATCGCGCGCGCCGCGCCCAGCTCACGGAAGGTCGCGAACGCGACGCGCGCCTCTTCGCGCGCCGCATCCGGTGCCTCGTGCGCCAACGCTCGAGCGAATTCGAGGCGTGCTTCGCCCATGTCGAGGGGCATCGCCAGCCGGCCGAATCCGGTCAGCGATCGGCGCGCGGGCTCCGCGGCGTCGCTTGCGCGTTCACGCGCAAGGGCGATGCGCGCCGCAGCCAGGTTCGCGCGCGCACGCACCACCGCGATCCCCGACGTCGCCGCAAGCTCGGAAAGCTGCTCGGCGGCCGCTTCGGCGGCCACGATCTGCCGACAGGCGAGGCGCGCGTCGACGAGCGGAGCGAGCAGCGACGTCGTGCGCACGATGTCGCCCTCGGCCGCCAGCAGCCCCCGCTCGAGCAACGTCGCCGCGACGTTCGACTGGTTCTGCGCGATGCGCAGGAGCGCGAGCGCGCGCAGGGACTCCGGATGCTCCTCGCGACCGACCAGCAGCTGCTCGGCCTCCCGAAGGCGCCCCTGGCGCACGCGCAGCTCCGCCATCGTGGCGATGGTCGGTGCGCCCATCTGGGGCACGTAGCGGGAGTGCGCCTCAAGCGCGCTCTCCAGGGCGCGCTCGGCGTCGGCCCAGCGGCCGGTCGCCAGCAGCACGTCGGCGTGGACGGTCCGGCAGGCGCCGAGCAGGGGCGTCGTGCCATGCGCGACGGCGAACTCGTCGACGGCCTCGCACCACTCGGTGGCCCGCTCCCATTCTCCGGCGCTCGTGCACGCCGTGATGAGGTTGCAGTAGGCCTCCGCGAGGGTGTGGACATTGCGCACCCGACCCGCCGACGCGGCCGCCATCGCCTCCTCGAGCAGCTGCATCCCCTGCGTCTTGTGGCCGGCCCGGACCTCCGTCCTGCCGAGCAGGCTGAGCGCGAACACCTCGAGGTCGCCGTCATCCGCCTCGCGCGCGATGCCCATCGCACGGCGGGCGTGCTCGCCGCACTCCTCGACGCTCTCCGCGTGGCGTGCCCGCTCGACGGCGACCCATCCTTGGCCGACGCAACGCCCGGCGCCTTCGACCGCGCGCTCCGCGCGTGACAGCCATCCGCGCGCGGCCGAAGCGCGACCGCCGATGAGGTGCTGGTGCGAGACCCACACGGCGATCCGCGCAGCGTCGTCGCAGTTGCGCTGGAGCACGTAACCGTCGAACGCACGCTCGCGCGCCGCGATGCCCTGCTTGACGTCGCCCAAAAACCAGATCGCGAGGCCGAGACCATCGAGCGCGTCGGGCGTCTCCTCGGCGTCGAGCGCAGCCTCGAAGGCGACACGAGCAGCATCCCACTGCGCCCCCTCGAGCGCGTCCCACCCCTCCGCGAGATGGCCGCCGCCGGGATCACCTCGGGCTGCAGTCGCGAGAACAGCTTCTGCCCCGACGGCCTGGTCACGCGCGAGCAGATGGCCGCCTTCCTCCACCGGGCGTTCAAAGACCGCTGACTCCCGGTTCCCGAGGCGGCCCCGGATGGACCCCCTCGGATAGAATGTGGGCTCCCCACGGAGGTCACATGGTCGAGCACGCGGACGTGCGCGTCCATCCCAGTGCCGAGGTCTCGTCGGAGGCCGTCATCGGCCCCGGAACGAGCATCTGGAACCAGGCACAGGTCCGCGAGCGGGCTCGCATCGGCTCTGGCTGCATCATCGGCAAGAACGTGTACGTCGATGCGGGGGTGGTCATCGGCGACCGCGTGAAGGTGCAGAACAACGTGTCCCTGTTCCATGGCGTCACGGTCGAGGACGGCGTGTTCATCGGTCCGCACGTGTGCTTCACCAACGACCGCGTGCCGCGTGCCGTCACCCTCGACGGTGCTCCGATGACCGATGCCGATTGGGACGTCTCACCGACACTCGTCCGGTATGGCGCCGCCCTCGGCGCGAACAGCACCATCCTGCCGGGCCTGACGAT
>JAHWJM010000353.1 GCA_019348435.1 Actinomycetota bacterium | reverse complement strand
ACCCATTGGCATCGACGAATTGCAGTGTCGGATCAGCCAGCGCGTTCGGAACACCGCTCTGCGTCACCGACGAACCAAGGGCACGCAGGATGACGCGCGTGTTGCCTTCGCCGCCGACGATGAATCCGCCGATCATGACGTCTGTCCCCGACCGCGCGTGCGTTGCCGCTGAAACCGCTAGTCACGTAGCCCGGCGGATCCGAGGCCCTGTTTCCGATGGCTCGAACCCCTCGACGGCGCAGTCCCAGGCTGGCACAGGGCGGGAGTCCGCCGAATCGGCGCCTGACTGGCTTAAGCTGTTTGTCGTGCTCGGTCGTGGCGACGTCGTCGGGGGCTTCGAGATCCAGCGGGACCTGCGGGCCGGGCCGCGGGGAGTCGTGTACGAGGCCGTACAGGTCGGCGTGGGACGGGTGGTGGCGCTGAGGGTGCTCGACCTGCGGCTGAGCCACGGCCACGATCCCGCGTTCGTCGAGCGCTTCCGGCAGCAGGAGTGGCCCGAGCATCCGCACATCGCCTCGGTGTTCGAGGCCGGCGAGTGGGACCACGGCCTGTTCGTGGCCATGCAGTTGATCCGCGGCGACACGCTCACGGAGCTGCTCGCGCGCGGAGGTCTCGATCAGTCGACTGCGCTCGCTGCGCTCACGGACATCGCGAGCGCGCTCGACAGCACTCATGAGCGCGGCCTCGCACACGGGTGGGTCAGCCCCGAAGCCGTCCTCATCGACGAGGACGGCTGGACCTGGCTGGTGAACTTCGGGCTCTTTCCGGGCACGGCAAACCCCGCCGCGGACAAGACTGCGTTCGCCGCGCTCGTGCGAACCTGCCTCGGCAAGCGCAGCGTGCCGAGCGGTAGCTGGGAGACGGCGTCCGCGCTGATGAAAGCAGTGTCGGCGCACCTCGGCGGGCAGCCGGACGGCGGCAGCGGCTGGGCGCGGCGGCTGAGGCGAGGCGCGCCACCGCCACAGTGAGACGTCGCGTTCAACACTCCTAGCGCGCCGGCGTGAAGAGCCGCAGCGAGTCCCAGCATCCCCGCCACTCCGATGGTTACCCGTCGGCCAGGCGCGAGTGCATCAGCTGCTTTGCGCGGTCGGCGGTCCGGTTGTGTTGCTGCTGGATCTCGCGGAAGAAGTCCGCGACCTCCTGGTCGTCGCGGGCCTCGGCATCGCGGATGTACTGCTCGTGCGTCTCGCCGGCCTGGAGGGCGTGATAGGCGACGCTGATGAGGTCATAGGTCCTGTCGTCTGTGTGCGTGGCGGTCGCCATGTGGCCTCCTTTGTGGGTCCGATGAGGGCGTACCCAGTCGCCAACTCGACAGTCACGTAAAGGTCGGTAAGGCGCGCGGCCGGTGCCGCGCCGTGTACCTGGCGCTGAACGTCCACGGTCGGGTCGGCGCTCGGCGGCCCGGCAACAGCTCATGTCGCGATCCGGAAGCGGCCCCAGAGCAACGCATGATCGGAGGCATGCCGCTCGCCGTCGTGCAGTTGGTCGACCTGTGCGCTGAGCGCCACGACACCGCGGCTGAGCAGGTAGTCCAGGCGTCGGGGCGCCAGCGAGAAATGCGGTGCGCGCAACAGCTGGCTCTCCCACGCGCTGCCGAACGTCATCCGGCACATCGGCCAGGTCGGTGTCAGATCTCCTGCGAGGGAGTCGTGTAAGCCGGCCGCGGCGATCGACTCCGCGAGCGCGTGGGGCGTGTCGTTGAGGTCAGCGCCAAGGATCAGGCGGTCGTCGCGGCGGGCGAGCAGCGCCTCGATCTGATCGCGGCGCGCGTCGTCGGGAACGGCGACGGTGTGCCCGCAGACGAGCGAGACCGTTGCAGCGCCGAGCAGTACGTGGGCGACCAGCACGCGCCGGTGCGGATCGCTTGCCGGCAGCGGCTCGGTGTGGGCGTTGTCGAGCCTGAAGCGAGAGAGCATCGCCAGCCCCTCCGCTCCGTCATCAGCGCGGTGGCCCTCGACCGTCTCCCAGTGCGGGTACGCCAGCGCTCGCGCGATCTCCTCGGCCTGATCGCCGAGCGCATCGTCGCGAACCTCCTGGAGCATGAGCACGTCCGGGCCGGGCGAGGGATAGGTTCGCGCCAACGTCTCCAGCCGCGACGGCCAGTTCGCCCACCGCCCCCAGATGTTCAGCGTGCCGACGGTAAGCGCGCCGGACGGTGCAGACCCATCTCTCACGTGAGGGAAGCCTATCGGGGGCGGAAGCTGTTGCTCGAGCAGCGCCAGGACACGCAATCGAGCTGCCCGCGGTCGCGTCCCTCCGTTGCAAAACCCTTACGTAAGTGTAAGGTACAAGGAGTGAAGCGCTCGGCACAACGGATCTCCCGCTTCACCCGCATCGATGCATCCCGCCGGCGAACCGCTGCGCAAGTCGCTGAGGACCGAGCGGCGGGGGCGCTGCTGGGGACGTTCGTCGGCGACGCGCTGGGGATGGCGTGGGAGGGGATGCCCGGCGACAACGTTCCCGAGGTGCTCGAGATGCACGACGCTCGCCTGGGCCGCGGCACCTACACCGATGACACGCAGATGATGATCGCGCTCGCCGAGTCGCTGTTGCGCTGCGACGTCGTCGACGACGACGATCTCGCCGGCACGTTTCTCGCGCACGTCGACCCGCGCCGAGGATACGGGAGGGGCACGCTGCGTGTGCTCGACAGCCTGCGTCGCGGAACGCCGGTCGAGCAGGCGGCGTCGGAGGTCTTCGAGGGTCGCGGCTCGCTGGGCAACGGCGCGGCGATGCGGGTCGCTCCGGTCGCGGTTCGCTTCTACGACGATCAGGTGCTGGTCAACGTCCAGGCGCGCCGCAGCGCACGGGTCACGCACATGCATCCGGTCGGCATCGACGGTGCCGCCGTTCAGGCGGCGGCCGTCGCGGCGGCGCTGGATGACGGCGACCCGCTGGCGGCCGCTGCGGCGGCTTGTCGCACCGCTGACGTTCGCCGCGCGCTGGACGACGTGCGCCGGCGAACCGGCCGACGGCTGGATCCCGCTGAACTGTGCAGCACGGCCTCGGGCGTCAGCTCACGCGCCGATGACTCGGTCGCCGCGGCCGTCGTGGCGGACCAGACCTCACAGTGCGCCGCATCAGGCTGGGGCAGGACGATCTCTTATGGCATAATAACGATTAGGCCTGTGCCTCAGGCAGGTGATGCGGACGCCTGGTCACTGGGCAAGCAGGACTAGACGCGTTGTGGTATACTCTGATATCGATGATCCAACGAGACTCTTCTCCGCGGTCGCATCCGAGGACAGATGTGACGACGAGGGGCGACGAGGACCA
>JAHWJM010000352.1 GCA_019348435.1 Actinomycetota bacterium | reverse complement strand
CAAGGCGTCCCAGGTGCGGTCAATCGCCTCGTTATCGGCGTGGGTCAGGGCGGCGATGCTGGCGTCCTTCACCTGCTCGCTGATCAGGCGGACGGATTCCCAGTCGCCCGGCGAGGTCGGCGGAAACCCGGCTTCAATCACGTCCACGCCGAGCGTTTCCAACTGTTTCGCAATCTGCAGCTTCTCGTCAATGTTCAGCGTAAAGCCCGGCGACTGCTCGCCGTCGCGCAGGGTCGTGTCGAAGATCCGGACGTGGCTGGGGTCTGACTGCATGCTGCTCATGACGGGTGATGCTCCTTGCTGAAGGCTCGACGTGTGCTGCTTCTCAGTCGGTTTGCGGCAGTGCGGCCGCCACGCAGATAGCTCCCCCTATCGGGGGAGCAGGAGAAGCAGAGACAGCTCGAACGCGTGCGTCATGCGCGACGGAGTGTAGGCGATGGCGCGCCAGTTGCCCAGCAGCCCTCACGACACCGCCGACCCGCGCGCGCGGAACGCGACGTCCTGCACACTGCTGAGGCAACCGCGCTGCGAGACTGACGATGTAGCCATGGCACGCGACACCGGATTTCCCACTCAGGATGCGCAGGACGACTTCCTGCGGGCGCGGCGCCGGCGGGTGTTCGCGCAACTCAGTGCGCTGCTGCGCCTCGAGTCCGGCGACGTCGACGTCATGCTCTCCTTCGACGAAGTGGTCGACGCGCTCGGCCGCGTGGGCGAACGCGACGGCGGCGTCCGCTCGATCCCGATCGCGAGCATCGTCGGGACGGTCGACCGGCGCAAGGAGTTCGACCGCGAGTTTCGGCCGACCTCCTCCCGCGCGCGAGCGCGCTTCGAGCGGATCGCCGAGGCCGCCCGGCGCGGCGTCTCGATGCCACCGATCGACGTCTACCGCATCGGCGAGCTGCACTTCGTGCGCGACGGCCACCACCGCGTGGCGGTGGCGCGCGCGCAGGGCTCCGACAGCATCGACGCCCACGTCGTCGAGGTGATCACGCAGGTCGCGGCCGACAACTCGATCACGCTTGCCGACCTGCCGCTCAAAAGCCATGAGCGCCTCTTTCACGAGCGCGTTCCGCTGCCGCCCGACGCGCGCACCCGGATTGCGCTGACCAACCCCGTCGAGTACGGCACGCTCGCCGAGGGCGTCGAAGCCTGGGGCTTTCGCGTCATCCAGCACGACGCGCGCTTCATGGATCGTGCCCACACGGCGCTGCGCTGGTTTCACGAGGAGTATCTGCCCGTGGTGGCGATCCTGCGCGATGCCGAGCTGATCGGCCGGCGCGAGACGGAGACCGACGCCTACCTGCGCCTGTCCAGTGAGCGCTACCGGATCATGCGCACCCACGAGTGGAACGACGAGGCGATCGAGCGGGTGCGGCGCGGCCGCTGATCGCGGGCGGGCGGGCGTTCAGGCCGCCGGACCGTCGCCGCGGCGCACCTCGACGTTGAGGACCGCTGTGCCGGTGGCGCCCCAGAGGCGCAGCCACAGCGCCAGGTACATCTCCATCCCCCGCGCCGCGGTGATGTCCCCGAGGTCGAGGATCGACGCCGCCGGCCAGCCGAGCTCCTGCAGCAGCTCGCGGGCCTGTGCCTTCGCCTCGACGTTGTCGCCGGCGACGAAGATCGTGTGCGGCCCTTCGATGAGCGTCGGATCGACCATCACCGCCGCCGTCACCGTGTTGAGCGTCTTGACGACCCGCACGTCGGGCAGCGCGCGCTGAATCTGCTCCCCCAGCGAGTCGTCGTTGCAGACGGTGAGCGTCGGCGGCATGCCGCGCGAGGCGTCCAGCGGGTTGGCGACGTCGATCAGCACCTTGCCGGCGAGCTGCTCGGCGCCCGCCATCTCGAGCGCCTGGAGCGACGCCGCGCCCGCGGTCGCGTTGATGACGAGCTCGCCGAACCCGGCGGCGTCGGCGAACGTGCCCTCGCTCGCCGGGCCGCCGATCTCCTCCGCCCACGCGACGGCAGCTTCGTTGCCGGCGACCCGCGACCCGAGCCGCACCTCGTGGCCGTTGCTCAGCAGCGCGCTCGCCAGCGTCCTGCCGACGACGCCGGTTCCGAGAACCGCGATTCTCACGCCGCGGACGCTACTCCGGCGCCGCGGGCTTGTCGGTCTCGGCGCCCTTGGCGCGTTGCGGCGCCTTCGCCTTCGCCGCGGGCGCGTCCTTCGCGGTGGCCGGATGCTGCGAAGGCTCCTCGTCGGTCTCGGCCACGACCGCCGCGCGTGTCGCCTTCGCCGCACCCTCCTTGTCGGACCGGTCGTGGCGCAGGTTCGAGCCATCGGCCGGATCGAAGAGGTGCAGCTTCGCGATGTCGAACCAGAGCCTGCCGGTGTCGCCGTCGCTGATCTCGGACTCCGGGCTCAGCCGGGCGACGGCGAGGCCTGTCTCGGCGACGCCGGTGTCGCGCGCCAGCTCGGCGAGCTCGTTGGAGCTGACCTCGCTGCCCTGGAAGGAGAAGTAGGCGTAGATCTCCGAGCCCATCGACTCGACGACCTCGACCGGAGCGTCGAACTCCACGCCCTCGTGCCCGGGGGGCGCGAAGCGCGCGTCCTCGAAGTCCTCGGGGCGGATGCCGACGATGACGTCGCCCGAGTGAGAGATGCCCTTGGGGGCCGCGAGCTCCGCGATCGGCAGCTTGAGCCTCCCCCCGCTGATCGTGCCGGAGAAGAAGTTCATCGCCGGCGACCCGATGAAGCCCGCCACGAAGATGTTGACCGGATCGTTGTAGAGCTCGCGCGGCGACGCGACCTGCTGCAGGATGCCGGAGCGCATGACGGCGACGCGGTCGCCGAGCGTCATCGCCTCGGTCTGGTCGTGCGTGACGTAGACCATCGTCGTCGAGAGGCGCTTCTGCAGCCGTGCGACCTCGGTTCGCGTCTGCACACGCAGCTTCGCGTCGAGGTTCGACAGCGGCTCGTCCATGAGGAACGCCTGCGGGTCGCGCACGATGGCGCGGCCCATCGCGACGCGCTGGCGCTGGCCGCCGGACAGGTTGGCCGGCTTGCGGTCCAGGTGCTCCTGGAGATCGAGGATCCGCGCCGCCTCCTCGACCTTCTTGTCGATCTCGGCCTGGTCGACCTTGGCGAGCTTCAGCGCGAAGCCCATGTTCTCGCGCACGGTCATGTGCGGGTACAGCGCGTAGTTCTGAAAGACCATCGCGATGTTGGGGTCCTTGGGGGCGCGGTCGTTGACCGTCTCGGCGCCGATGGTCAGCTCGCCCTCGGAGGTGTCGTCCAGGCCGGCGCTCGTGCGCAGCGCGGTGGACGTGCCACAGCCCGAGGGG
>JAHWJM010000351.1 GCA_019348435.1 Actinomycetota bacterium | reverse complement strand
AGCCGCTCCGCGATCTGCCCTACCGACAGCCCATCGGCCGTGAGATGGAGGATCTCGCGCTCGCGCCCGGTGAGGAGGGCCGGGCCCCCCTGCCGGCGGAGGCGCATCTCCGCGATGAATGCCGTCTGAAGCTCATACGAGATCCCGGTGCTCCCGCGGGCGGCGGCGAGCAGCGCATCGCAGAGCTTGTCTGGCTCGGTGCTCTTGGGGAGTAAGCCGAACGCGCCCGCCACGATCGCTTGGTACACCGCTTCGCTGTCCTCGACGTCGTAGAGGAAGACGATGCGCGTCGGGGTCTCCTCGGGCGCGAGCGCCGCGATGATCTTCCCCGTGTCACCGCGAAAGCCGGAGACGTGGTCGGCGTGGTTGTGCGTCTCGAGGATGTGCTCGATTCGCACACCCATGTACCGTGCAAGGTCGAGATAGACATCGATCTCGAAGCGCGGGTCGACGACCGCGGCCACTCCTGCGTCGTCGTCGCCGACCAGATAGGACGCGCACCCGAGGTCGTCGTGGGTGATCTGCCGGAACAACACGCCGTGACCTTACAAAGACCGCGCCCGCCACAACCGGGTGTCGCATAGAACCAGTTCCAACTAAAGCGCCGGACATTTCGCTCAAACCCAAAGTCCCAGAACGCGAGGATGTCGCCATGTCCCTGGTGGAGGAGCCGGTCGACGCTGCCCGCAGCGCGTCCGATGGATTGGCCGCGAGCCTGGAGTCGCTCGCACTCACCGCCGTCCGCGCAGCCGCGCTCGCGGCCGCCGAGCACGCCGGTTCCGGCGACGGCAAAGCCGCCGACGGCGCCGCGACCGAGGCGATGCGCGTCATCCTCGGCGAGACGAAGGGGCGCGGCACGGTCATCATCGGCGAGGGCGAGAAGGACAAGGCCCCGATGCTCTACAACGGCGAGCAGCTCGGCGACGGCGACGGACCGCGCTTCGACATCGCCGTCGACCCCGTCGAGTGCACCGATCTCTGCGCCGCCGGCCTGCCCGGATCGCTGACGACGATCGCCTTCGCCGGCGACGGCTGCCTGTGGTCGCCCGGTCCCGGCCTCTATCAGGACAAGCTCGTCGTCGGCCGTGCCGCGCGCGACGCGATCGACCTGCGCGAGGAGCCCGAGCACAACGTCAAGAGCGTCGCGGCGGCCCTCGGCAAGCCCGTCGACGATATGCGCGTCCTGATCCTCGACAAGCCGCGCCACGTCGAGCTCGCCGCGCGCCTGCGCGCGATGAACGTGGCAGTCGTCATGCCGAGCGCCGGCGACGTCGCGGGAGCGATGTTCGCGCTGCTGCCGGGCACGGGCATCGACATGCTGATGGGCGTCGGCGGAACGCCGGAGGGCATCATGGCCGCCTGCGCGGTGAAGGTGCTCGGCGGCGGGATGCAGACGCAGCTTGCGCCGCAGAGCGACGACGAACGCGACGCGATCATCGCGGCCGGGATCTCGCTCGACGAGATCCTCGACGCCGAGAGCCTCATCCGCGGGCCGGCGATCTTCGCCGCCTGCGGGATCACCGGCGGCACGATGCTCGAGGCGCCGCGCAACATGGCGCCCGGCTGGATCTCCACCCACTCGCTGATCGTCAGTCCGGGCTCCTACCGCCGGATCGTCGAGAGCACCCCAGTCTTCGAACCCAATCTCAGCGAGGGATGACCAGATGCCGCTCGTGACCATGCGACAGCTGCTCGACGAGGCCGCCGCCGGCGGCTATGGCGTCGCGGCCTTCAACGTCAACAACCTGGAGCAGATCCAGGGGATCATGGAGGCCGCCCAGGAGACGCAGTCGCCGGTCATCGTGCAGGCCTCGCGAGGGGCTCGCTCCTACGCCGGCGACCGCTTCCTCTACCACATGATGCTGGCGGCGGCCGAGACGTACCCCGACATTCCCGTCGCCCTGCACCAGGACCACGGCAACTCGCCGGAGACCTGCATCAGCGCGATCGAGCTGGGCTTCACGAGCGTGATGATGGACGGCTCGCTCGCCGAGGACGCCAAGACGCCGCTGGACTTCGAGTCCAACGTCGAGGTCACGAAGCAGGTCGTCGACTACGCGCACGAGCGCGGCGTCACGGTCGAGGGCGAGCTCGGCACGCTCGGCGGCATGGAGGACGGCGTCGGCTCCGGCGAGATCTGCCTGACCGATCCGGCTCAGGCCGAGGAGTTCGTCGAGCGCACCGGCGTCGACGCCCTCGCCGTCGCGATCGGCACGAGCCACGGCGCCTACAAGTTCTCGCGCGAGCCCGACGGCGACATCCTCGCGATGGAGATCATCGAGGACATCCACCGCCGCCTGCCCGACACCCACATCGTCATGCACGGCTCCTCGAGCGTGCCCGCCGATCTCGTCGAGCGCCTGAAGGCCGCCGGCGGCGAGGTCGACGCCGGTTTCGGCGTCCCGATCCACGCGATTCAGCGCGGCATCGAGCACGGCGTGCGCAAGGTCAACATCGACACCGACGGCCGCCTGGCCATCACGGCCTTCGTGCGCGAGCACTACCGCGACGACCCGGGGGACTGGGACCCGCGCGGCGCCGGCAAGGCGGCGCGCGCCGGGCAGAGGTTCATCTGCATGCAGCGCATGCAGGAGCTCGGCATGGCCGGCCACGCCGGTGACTACGAGCCGATGTCGCTCGAGGAGATGGCGGGGCGCTATGCCTCCGGCGTCCGCACGGCGGCATAGGTCGCGGGCCGTCGGGTAAGCCGACTCATGCTCCCATGATCGACGTCGCCTTTCTCGGCACCGACGTGCGGCCGGCGAGCACGGCCGTCGTCATCGACGTGCTTCGTGCTTCCTCGACGATCACGATCGCACTGGCCTCGGGCTACGAGCGCGTGCTCGTGGCCGGCAGCCTCGACGAGGCGACCGACCTGCGCACGCCGCAGCGCACGCTCGCCGGCGAGGTGCACTGCGCACGGGCACCCGGCTTCGATCTCGGCAACTCGCCGGAGGAGACGCTCGAGCCGCGCGGCGTCGAGCTCGTGTTGGCGACGACGAACGGCGCGCCGGCGATCGTCGCCGCCGCGGCAGCCGCCGACGAGGTGCTCGTCGCGTCGCTGCTGAACATGGACGCGGTGCTCGCGGCGCTCGCCGGCCGCGAGGACGTGCTGCTCGTCTGCGCCGGCACCGCCGGCCGCGAGAGCATCGAGGACGTCTACCTCGCCGGGCGACTGAGCGCCGAGCTCGAGGGCACGCGGACCGACGCGGCTCGGATCGCTGAGTCGGTCGCCGCGGCGTACCCGACGCCGCTGGAGGCGCTGGAGGCAAGCGCCGGCGCGGTCGGCCTGCGGCGTGAGG
>JAHWJM010000350.1 GCA_019348435.1 Actinomycetota bacterium | reverse complement strand
GGGGAGACCGACTTCCACAGGACGGAAGAGGGGTACGAGGAGAAGGGGCCCGAGGGGGCCCCTTCTTTGCGTCCGCGGTCAATCGTCATCGGGCGGCTCGGGCGGCTCGATCTGCGCCCGCAGCCGTTCGCGCGCCGCATCGAAGCGTGCGTCGGCGCCGCCGCCGTCGCGCTGCGCCGCTACCTCCGCGGCGTCCGCTGGCCGCTGCGCATCGGCGTCCGCTGCCGGCCGAGCCGCCGCCGACAGCGCCGTCTCCTCCCGCGACCCAAGTCCCGGCACCGTCGCCGGCGGCACACGCCGATCCGGCCTCAGGCGCCGGCGCAGCCGATCGACGAGCCGCCCCAGCGCGGTGCGACCCTCAGCCGCCGGTGGCGGCGACATCGCCCACTTCGCCGACGACGGACGTCGTCCAGTCGATGACGGACGTCGGCTTGACGATATGGCGCCCGAGCCCGAGCTCGCGGGGCGACAGCCCGAGGGCGAGGCCGACGAGCTGGGGCAGGTGCAGCACCGGCATTTCGAGATCGCGGCCGACCGTGCGCGCGGCGAGCGGCTGCTGCAGATCGAGATTCAGGTGGCACAGCGGGCACGGCGTGACGAGGCAGTCCGCGCCGGCATCGATGGCGTCACCGAGATGGCGGCCGGCCTGCTTGAGCGAGGCGTCCTTGTTCATCGTGATGATCGGAAAGCCGCAGCACTTGTGCGAGCCGGCGTAGTCGGTGACCGTGCCGCCGAGCGCCTCGATGACCTGGGCGAGGTAGGACTCGCGCGGGTGTGCGTCGTCGATCCCCAGTCGTTCCACGGGGCGCACGATGTAGCAGCCGTAGAACGGGCCGACGCGCAGATCGGTGAGCGGCCGCACGACCCGGTTGCGCAGCTCCTCGAGCCCGATCTCCTCGACGAGCAGCCAGAGGAAGTTCTTGTTCGTCAGGCCCTTCTCATAGGAGAGGCCCTCGGCGGCGAGCGTCTCGTTGATCTGCGCGCGGTACTCCGCGCTGGCGTCGAGGCGCTCCTGGCACTCGGACTGCGCGCCCTGGCACGTCGAGCAGATGTTCATCATCAGCGCGGTGCCCTCGGCCTGCTGGGCGAGGGCGAACGTCCGCGCGTTCAGCGTGTCGGCGAGCTCGGGATTGTGCTCGGCGATCACACCGGCGCCGCAGCACGAGGCGCGGTCCAGCGCGACGAGCTCGATGTCCAGCAGCGGTGCGACCTTCGCCATCGAGCCGTGCAGCTCGGGCGTGAAGCCGCGCGACACGCAGCCGGGCCAATAGGCGACCTTCATCGCGAGCTTCCGCGTCGAGGGACGGAGCCGGCGATGGACGAGCGATGGCGCGCAGTCATGCCAGATCCTCGTCGCGGCCGGAGATGTAGATGTTGAACTCCAGGCGCTCGTCGCGGCCCTCGACCTCGTCGTAGATGCGCTTGACGGCTGCGCGGTCGGCAGCGGGAAGCTTGTGCGGCTTGAAGACCGCCGCCGGCGTCACCTTGCGCCGCAGCAGCGCCTTGGCGATCACCGGCAGCGAGCTGGCGAGCTCCGCCGCCGCCGCCGGCTTGAACTTCGCCAGCGGCGTGTCGCCGCCGTACGAGCGCGGCAGCAGCTCGGCCTCGTTGAGCAGCCCGTACTGCTTGACGAGCGACACGAACGACGCCTCGTGGCGCTCGCCGTTGTTGCGGTCCTCGATGTCGAAGTCGTTGCCGGCGCGGCGGCGCAGGCGCATGATCTGGCTCATCGGCGCGACGCCCTTGGGGCACGCGTCGATGCACTCAAAGCAGTGCGTGCAGTCATAGATGCCGTGCGGGTCCTCGGCGAGGTCGTTGAGGCGCTCGAAGTGCTGGTCGTCGCGCGGGTCGCCGACGAAGCGATAGGCCTTGGCCAGCGCCGCCGGGCCGATGAACTCGGGATCGACCTCCATCGACAGGCAGTCCGACACGCAGGCGCCGCACTGGATGCACGCCATCGACTGCGTGACGTCGACCATGTTCTCGCGCGGCACGATGTACTCGCGCTCGGGCACCGGCTGCTTGGGAATCAGCCACGGCGTGACGCGGCGGATCTTCTTCCAGTGCACAGCCTCCATGTCGACGATGAGGTCCTTGATGACCGGCATGTTGCCCATCGGCTCCACCTCGATGACGCCGTCCTCGGACTGCTTCGCCGCGCGGCCGAGATGGGTGTGACAGGCGAGGTCGGGCCGGCCGTTGATGCGCACGCCGCAGGAGCCGCAGATCGCCGCGCGACACGAGCAGCGGATGCCGATCGAGCCGTCGTGGCGATCCTTGGCCTGGAGGATGCCCTCGAGCACCGATCGGTGCGGCTCGAGCTCGACGGTGTGCTCCTCCCAATAGGCGGCCTCACCGGAGTCGGGGTCGTAGCGGCGCAGTCTCAGTGTGTACTCAGCCATACGTCACCTAGTACTTCCTCACTTCCGGTTGCCACTTCGTGATCGTCACGTCGGAGTATGAGATCTCCGGGTCCCCGTCGTCGCCGCGCGTCACGTTGATGTGCTTGAGCCACTCGTCGTCGTCGCGGTCGGGGTAGTCGAGGCGGTACTGCGCGCCTCGCGACTCCTTGCGCTCGAGCGCCGACACGATCGTCGCCTCGGCGCAGTCGAGCATGTAGCCGACCTCCAGCGCGGCGAGCACGTCCTGGTTGAAGACGCGGCCACCGTCGTCGATGTAGGCAGTGGCGGACTCGTCCTTGAGCCGGTGGACGATCTCGTGGGCCTTCGTGAGGCCGTCCTCGTCGCGGTAGACGGCGACGTACTCGTTCATCGTCGTGCCGAGCTCGTCCTTGATCTCCGAGACCCGGCGCCCCTCGCGCGGGCGCGCCATGATCTCCTCGAGCGCGGAGGCGTCCTCGCGCAGCCGGGACGCCGGGGCGTGCGGCATCGGCAACTCCTTGGCGCGCTGCGCCGCGTGCTCGCCGGAGCGGCGGCCGAAGATGAGCGTGTCCAGCAGCGAGTTCGCGCCGAGCCGGTTGCCGCCGTGGACCGATACGCACGCGACTTCGCCGGCAGCGTAGAGCCCCGCGATCGGCGTGCGCCCGTCGACGTCGGTTCTCACGCCGCCCATGATGTAGTGCTGCCCCGGCCGGATCATGATCGGCTCGCGGGTGATGTCCGTGCCGGCGAAGTCACGCCCGATGTTGACGATCTCGCGCAGCGCCTCGAGCACGCGCTTGCGCGGCACGACCGTGATGTCGAGGTAGATGCCCTGCCCGCCGGGGCCGACGCCGCGGCCCTCGTTGATCTCCGTCTGCTCGGCCCGGGAGACCACGTCGCGCGAAGCGAGCTCCATCTTGCTGGGCGCGTAGT
>JAHWJM010000034.1 GCA_019348435.1 Actinomycetota bacterium | reverse complement strand
CCATCCGCCGCTCCTGCTCGCCGACGAGCCGACCGGTAACCTCGACCCCCACACGTCACTGGGGATCATGCAGCTGCTGTACAGGATCTACCGCGCCGGCACGACGGTGCTCGTCGCCACGCACGACTCGCACATGGTCGACCGCATGCGCCGCCGCGTCATCGAGCTGCAGGGCGGGCGGATCATCCGCGACGAGGCCAGCGGGCTGTACGCCCAGCGCGACCAGACGACCGACGAGTTCTCCGACATGCTCGACAGCGCCTACGGGCAGCTCGGCCGCGACCAGCCGCAGGGGCTCGATCAGCTGCACCGCGAGCAGCCGACCTCGCAGCCAGACCGCCCGCCGCAGGGCGGCGGCTGGCGCAACTACTGACGATGAACTTCCCCTTCTTCATCCGCGAGGTCACGCGCTCGCTGCGCCGCGACGCCGGGCCGCCGTTCGCGGCGATGGCGTCGGTGCTGGTCACGATGCTCGTCCTCGGCGTGTTCATCCCGATCGTGCAGGCGACCAACGGCGCGGCCAACGAGGTGCGAGGAAAGGTCCTCGTCGACGTCTTCCTCAAGACCTCGGCGACCGACGCCGACGCCGAGCGCGTCCGCCGCCTGCTCACGCAGGAGACGCCCCACGTCGGCAACGTCGTGTTCGTGTCCAAGGCGGAGGCGTACGCCAGGGAGAAGCGACAGAACCCGGAGGCCTACGAGCTGCTGGGATCGAACCCGCTGCCCGACACCTTCCGCGTGACGCCGGACTCGCCCGGCGACGTCGGCAAGCTGCGCGACGCGCTCGCGCCGCTGACCCCCGGCGGTGAGCGCAGCGTCATCCACCCGGCGATCGACGAGGTCAAGAACCGGCGCGACGAGACGACGAAGATCCTCTCCGCCACCCGCGTCGTGAAGCTCAGCATCGGCCTGCTCGCGGCGCTTCTCATCCTGGCCTCGGTGCTGCTGATCTCCAACACGATCCGCCTGTCGCTCATGGCCCGCCGGCGCGAGGTCGCCGTGATGAAGCTCGTCGGCGCGACCGACTGGTTCATCCGCTGGCCGTTCGTCCTCGAGGGCATCTTCGTCGGCGCGATGGGAGGGCTCATGGCGATCGCCACCCTGCTTGTCGCGAAGGTCGCGTTGATCGACCCGCTCAAGGCGGACTTCTCGCTCATCGCCTCGCCCGACACGATCAACTTCGGGCTGCTCGTCATGGTCCTGCTCGTCGCGAGCATCGCGGTCTCGGCCGCGGGCTCCGGGCTGTCGCTGCGCCGCTTCCTGCGCGTGTAGTCGTCGCTTCGCGTGGCGGTGGCGCTCCGCTCGCGTGCTCTGCGTCGTCGGGCGCGTGCCGGAACGGCGTCGATGACGGGTCGGCCTGGGCGCGGTGGATCGGCGTCGCCTCGAACGCCGAGGGTCGTGAGCATGAACGAGTGACACTTGCGCTCGCGCTTCGGCGCGAGGCTCAGTCGTTCACGGCATGCATGGACAAGCGACGCCTGAGCGCTCGGCCGCTCGCCGTACGCTCGCCGCCGTGACCGCCGCCGCGTAGTGGCACCGTGCGCCCGCGGCTGTCACACTCGCGCTGGGTGAGCTTGCGGGGGAGCATCCGGACGATCGGCGTCGTCGTCGCGGTGGCGGCGGCGCTGACCTGCCTGTGGGCGCCGGCCGCGCACGCCGCGACGCCGGCTTCCGGCACGCTGGCGCCCGACGCCTCCGGCGCGGGCTCGGTCTCCTGGACGGGCTCGACGACGATCGGCGCCGAGACGCTGGTGGCCGATCAGGGCGCGCGCTGCTTCGGCGCCGACGGCAGGCCGGCAGCCGGCTCCGGCTGTGACGTCTTCGCGCTCGACGTCGCGGTGCCGGCGAACTTCTACAGCGACCACCCCGGGGCGGTGAACATCACGGCCACCGGGTTCGACCTCGCCGATCTCGACCTCTACGTGTACAAACGCAACGCCGATGGCACGCGCGGCGACTACGTCACCGGCGATGGCCAGACGCTGGGCGCCGACGAGAGCGTCGGCATCGACAAGGCAGCCGGCGCCTATTACGTCGTGCTGACGCCGTACACGACGATCGGCCCGCAGTCCTACAGCGCGAGCGCCGTCCTGCGCACGCGTCAGGGCCCGTCGCTCGCCGCGCTCGAGCGGGCGGCGCCTCCGGGTGTCCCCAACTACCGCGCGTCGCGTGACCAGTACACATCGCACTCCGAGCCGACGATCGCGATGGACCCGCTGGACCACGACCACCTGATGGCGGCGTCGAAGATGTACGAGAACAACGACAAGTACCTCTTCAAGGTCGGCACGTACGAGTCCTTCGACGGCGGGCGCACGTGGGAGGACCAGGGCCACCTGCCGGGCTACTGCGAGGCCCCGGGACAATGTGATCCCGCCAACGAGGCTGCCTATCGCACCACCTCCGACCCGACGATCGACTTCGACGACGAGGGCAACGCGTACATCAACGTGCTCGACGCCCCCGGCGGCACCGCCGCCTTCCAGGGCTTCAACATGACCGTGCACACCAAGCGCCCCGGCCGGCCGTGGACGGGCCCGACGACGGTGCACGACAACCGCGTCAACGCGCTGACGACGCGGCTGTTCCTCGACGACAAGAACTGGATCGCGGTCGACAACCACACCGACATCCACGGCGGGCCCAACGCGCCCCGCGACGGCAAGATCGGGACGATGTACATCTGCTGGAGCTTCGACGGGACACAGGTGCCGTTGCAGCAGATCGTCGTCATGCGCTCGCTCGACGGCGGCAGGACCTGGGGCGGGGTGAGTCCCGGCGACAACATCCCGTTCCCCGTGAGCCAGAAGACGCTCATCTCCGGGATCGGCTGCCACATCTCGATCGGGCCGAAGGGGGAGGTCTACGCGACCTGGTACGACAACCAGCTCAACGCGCTCATGCAGTCCAAGTCCAACAACCGCGGTCAGCTGTGGTCGCTGGCGGTGCCGATCGCGGGGATCGCGGGCGTCAACGAGCCGTTCGCGGGCGAGTCGTTTCGCAACCTGTCGATCCCGACCACCGCGGTCGACGCGCAGGGCAACGTGTATGTCGCCGTCGCGTCGCGCAACGGTCAGGGCAGCCCGCTGCTCGGCAACCTGCCGGCGCTCGGCCGGCAGATCAAGGACGGCGGGGTCTCCGTCGCGGAGCTGCAGAAGCTCCTGACGACGAAGAAGGCCAACAACCTCGCGGGCGTCGACTACAAGGCCGGCGGCGACGGGCTGGGCCCGATGTCGGGCTCGGACATCGTGCTGTTCAAGTCGACCGACGGCGGGCGCTCCTACAGCCGCCCCGTACGCGTCAACCAGGATCCGGGCAACGCCGACGCCGACCAGTTCCAGCCCTGGATGGCGGTCACGCCGTCCGGGCAGGTCAACATCTCGTTCTTCGACCGCCGCAACGATCCCGCCAACTACTTCATCGACACGTACCTCGCGCGGTCGGAGGACGGCGGGCGCACGTTCACCGACAGCCGCGTGTCGCAGCGCATGTGGGATCCGGCGATCAACGCGCCGACGTCGGTCTCCGGCAAGTTCATCGGCGACTACCAGGGCCTCGTCGCCGACGACGAGGTGGCGATCCCGTTCTGGAACGACACCCAGCTCGCGGCGCTGCCGCAGACAGACCCCGAGCACTCGCCCTACCAGGAGGTGTTCGCCGCGCGCGTCCCCGGCGACACCGTGACCCCGGCCGCACGGACGCGCTGCTTCCCGCGCACACTGCGGGTCGGGACACGCTCGATCGGCCGCCTCTCGCTGCGTTCCACGCGCGAGCGCGTCGCCCGCCGCATCGGCCCGCCCGGCCGCACCGCCCGCGGCGTGCTGCGCTACTGCGTCAACGGCGGCGGCAGCGTGGTGACGGCCTTCGACGCGAAGGGCCGCGTCAGCCTCGCCGCCACGACGGCGCGCGGCCACAGGCGGTCGAAGATCGGCCGCGGCAGCTCGGTCAAGGCGCTCAAAAAGCAGTTCGGCCGGCGGCTGCGCAGCGCCGGCGCGGGCGTGCGGCGGGTCGCGAGCGGGCCCTCGCGAGGCGTGCTCTTCGGGGTGCGTGGCGAAAAGGTGACGTTCGTCGCCGTCGCCGACCGGGCGCTGCTGCGCAAGCGCGCGGCGCTCACGACGCAGCTGCGCCGCGCCGGCCTAGTCCGCCGGCGCTGAGCCGCCGCGCGCCAGCTCGCGCTCGACGAGGTCGGCCATCCGCTCGCAGGCGCGCCGCGCGAAGCGCACCTGCTGTCCGCGGCCGACGAGCCGAAACCCCAGGGCGATGATCGGGTTGCGCACCTGCGCCCGGCTCGAGACCACGTGGATGCGAATCGACCGCGCCGTCGTCGAGCCATTTCCAGACCGCGTAGTCCATCTGGCCGCGCTCCACGTGGCCGGCCAGCGTGCCGTAGCTCCAGCCCCAGACGCGCACCCGGTGGCCGTCGATCCTCCGCGTCTCGTCGACGACCCGGCTCACCCGACAGCCGCAGAACAGCCGGACGGGTCCGAAGCGGACCTGCAGGAGCATGTTGCGGTCGGCGAGCTCGCTGGCCGGATCGTAGACGGCGCGCACCATGGCCGGATCGGCGAACGCGTAGTCGCACATGAGCCGCTGGGCAATCGCAAAGCTCCCGCCGGGGAGCGGGTCGCCGGGCGGTTCGGCCGGCAGCGCCGTCTGGTAGTCGTCGACGTTCCACCCGCCGTCGCCCTCCGCGCCGCGCAGCTCGTCGGGGTCGAAGTTCAGCGGCCGATCCGCCAGCCCGGCGAGCGCGCGCTGCGCCCGCGTGGTCGCGGCCAGACGCTCATCCAGCACGGCTGAGGTCACGTGGAGCGACGCGCCTGGTCGTGATGTCGACGAGCCCGTCGCGTCGGCCGCCCGACAACTCGGTCAGCTGCTCGAGCACCGAGGTCCACATGTGCAGCTGGACCTCCTTGTTGAGCGGCAGCCGGTCGAACAGCAGGCTCGACAGGCGATCGCCGCCGCGCCCCCACGCCTCGATGGCGATCTCCAGCCGGCCCGGGCCGATGTCGCGGGCGCTGAAGCGGATCCGCCCCGCCTCGAGGTGGTCATCGAAGCGTTGCGAACCCGAAGCTCGCCTGCCGCGCCTCGATCGTGCGGACCGGGCCGTCCCAGGGTCCGGGCATGCGCACCGTGAACTCGTCGTCGACGCGCAGCTCGCCCTCCGCGCCCCGCAGCTTGACGAATCGCGCCAGCGCCGTCGGCGCCGCGCGGTTGGGCTCGCCGCCGAACGCCGCGATGAGCTGCGCGCCATCGAGCTCGGCCTCCCTGACACGCGTGGTGAAGCAGCGGTGCATGAGCGGCCCGACGCCGTCCTCGACGCCCTGCACGTCGGTGTGGTCGGTACCCGCCGGCAGTGGCGGCGGCATGTCGTCGGGCACCGAGCCAGGCTCCTCGCGGCGGTGCATCGGCGTCGTGCGCCAGAGGTAGTCCCAGCCCGTGATGAGGACGCCGAGCGGCCACCGCGCCGCGGTCGCCATCCGGCGCGAGGGGGGAAGGCGGCGGGGCACGGTCCCCGGATACCCGCATGGCGCGGCGTGCAGCGGGGGTACAAGCGCCGGATGATCGCCAAGACCCTTCACCGCGCCGGCGTGCGCAGCGATCACCTCGAGGCGGTGTCGGTGGGCAGCGTCGGGCTGTGCATCACGCTGTGGATCCGCGCGAAGACGGTCGACCAGGACGAGCGCGGCAACGCCGAGCGGCGGGCGCTGTTCGTCGGCCTGTGGCCGCCGACGGTCTGGCTGATCGGCGACTCGCTGGGGCGCCTGGAGCGCCGCCGGCGCTGGCGCTGACCCGTAGTTACTAGCTTGTAGGGCACGCATGCCCTCCCGCCTCCCCAGCCTGAAGGTCGTGCTGATCGTGCTGCTGCCCTGGTGCACGCTCGTCCTCGGCATCTGGCTCGGCGCGCACCCGCGCCTTCTGATCGACCCGGTCGCCGATGTGCTCGTCGGCCCGGAGGAGCGCCGCGTCGCCGTCGAGGGACTCGACAAGATCTACGACACCTACTACCGCGAGGTCGACCGCGGCAAGCTCACAAACGCCGCGCTCGCCGGGGCGGTCGAGGAGCTCGACGACAGCTTCTCGGCCTACCTCTCGCCCACGCAGTACGGGCACTTCGAGCAGGCGCTCGACAACGCGTTCTCGGGCGTGGGGACCGCAGTGCTCGGCGTCGAGGACGGCCTGCGGATCGTCACCGTCTACCCCGATTCGCCGGCGAAGAAGGCCGGGCTGCGCAAGGGTGACGTCGTCACCCACGCCAACGGCCGCAAGCTCGCCGGTCTTTCGGAGGGTGCCGCCACGGCCATCATCAAGGGCCCGGAGGGGACGCCCGTGACGCTGACGATCCGTCGCGGCGAGCGCACCCTCAAGCGGCGCATGACGAGAGCGCGCATCAGCGTCCCCGTCGTCGAGTCGCGGATCGCCAATGCGGGCGGCACACGCGTCGGATACGTGGCGCTGTCGACGTTCGGCCCGCGCACCGCGCACGTGGAGCTCGCCAACGCGATCCGGCGCCTGAAGCGCCGCAAGGCGAAGGGCATCGTCCTCGACCTGCGCGGCAACGGCGGCGGCCTTGTCACGGAGGCGCAGCTCGTTGCGAGCATGTTCCTCGCCGATGGGACGATCGTCACGACGAGCGGCCGCGCGGTCGAGTCGCAGACGCTCGAGGCCGTCGGCCAGCCGATCGCGGGGAAGATGCCCACGGTCGTCCTCGTCGATCGCAACACGGCGTCGGCGGCCGAGATCGTGGCGGGCGCGCTGCAGGACCGCAAGCGCGCGAAGCTTGTCGGCGTGCGCACGTTCGGCAAGGGCGTCTTTCAGCAGATCATTCCGCTCGACAACGGCGGCGCGCTGGACATCACCGTGGGGCGGTACCTCCTGCCCAGCGGCCGCAACCTCGGGGGCGCGGGGACGAAGCCCGGCGACGGGCTCAAGCCCGACGTCGTCGTCCGAAACGACGCCGACGCGGAGGGCGACGAGCAGCTCGAGCGGGCGCTCGACGTCCTGGCCGACGAGCTGTGAGCCGCCGCCACGGCGGCCCGGCGAAGCGCAAGCCGCCCTACGAGGACGCGCGCGGGCTGGGCAAGCCCAAGCCGAAGGTCAAGCCCGAGGCGGCGGCGAAGCCGAGCGCCGGGCCGCCGGCGCGTGGAGCAAAGCCTGCGAAGCGCAAGGCCAAGGGCGCGGCCAAGGGCGGCGGCGCGGCGACCGCAGACCGCCCGCGGCGCGAGCCGCCGGTGGCGGAGGGGATCGTCGCGACGGTCGACAAGCGCGGGCGCTTCCTCGTGGCCGAGCCGTTCTTCGCGCCCGGCAGCCGGATGATCCTCGACCGCGACTCGCGCATCAGCGTCGGCGACCTCGTGCTCGTGCGCTCGGCGACGCGCGCCGGCGGCCACGCGAAGGTGCTGCGCAGCCTCGGGCGCCCGGACGTCGCCGATGACGTGCTCGAGGCGCTCATGCTCGACCGCGGGCTGCGGCGGCGCTTCGACCCGGCCGTCGAGCGCGCCGCCAAGCAGGCGCGTAATGCCGGTCCCGCCCACGCCGTCGACCAGGAGATCGTGCGCCGCGATCTCACCGCTCTGCCGACCTTCACCATCGATCCCGTCACCGCCCGCGACTTCGACGATGCGATCTCGGCCGAGCGCACCGACGACGGCGGCACGCGGATCTGGGTCCACATCGCCGACGTCAGCGCCTACGTGCGCCCCGGCTCGCTCATCGACCGCGAGGCGGCGCGCCGCGGGACGAGCGTCTACGTCCCCGGCCGCGTCGAGCCGATGCTGCCCGAGCCGCTGTCCAACGAGGCGTGCTCGCTCGTGCCCCATCAGCAGCGCGCGGCGGTGACGGTCGAGCTCGACTACAGGGGAACGGACGTCACCCGCGTGCGCTTCTACCGCTCGACGATCCGCTCCGACGCGCGGCTGGACTACGAGCAGGTCGACCGCGTCTTCGCCGGCGACGAGCCCGCGCTGGAGCCGTGGGCGGCGCCGCTGGATGCCGCACGCGCCGTCGCCGCCGGGCTGCACGAGCGCCGCATGCGCCAGGACGCGCTCGAGCTCGAGACGAGCGAGCCGGAGTTTCGCTTCGACCGTGGCGGCCACGTCGCGGAGTCGCGGCCCAGCGAGCAGACCGAGTCGCACCGGCTCATCGAGCACCTCATGATCGCCGCCAACGAGCAGGTGGCGAAGCTCACCGCCGAGCGCGGGGTGCCGTCGCTGTACCGCGTGCACGAGAAGCCCGACGGCGAGAGCGCGCTGCGCCTCGTCGAGCAGCTCGCCTCGCTCGACGTCGCCACGCCGCCGGTGCGCGAGCACATGACGCCGACGGAGGCGGCCGAGGTCATCGCCGCCTGCTCGCGCTCGGTCACCCAGCACGTCGCGCGCACCGGCCACGGCCGCGATGCGCTGACGTTCCTCATCCTGCGCTCGCTCAAGCAGGCCTACTACGGACCCCAGAGCCTCGGCCACGCCGGCCTCGGGCTGACGCACTACACGCACTTCACGTCGCCGATTCGCCGCTACCCGGACCTCGTCGTGCACCGCGCGCTGCTGTCGGCCGTCGGCGGGGGAGAGGACGCGCCGCGCTCGTCGGACCTCGAGGAGACCGGCGTCTGGTCCTCTGGGCGCGAGCGCGACGCGATGGGCATCGAGCGCGTGGCCGACCGCATCGCTCGGGCGTTCCTGCTCGAGCGCGAGCTCTTCGAGCAGGGCTGGGACCGCGAGTTCGACGGCGAGGTCACCGGCCTCATCGGCGCTGGCACGTTCGTGCGCTTCGGCGGTGGCCACGAGGGCCTGCTGCCGGTCCGCCGCCTGCGCGGCGACTGGTGGGAGCTCAACGAGGTCGGGACGATGCTGACCGGCGAGCGCACGGGCGAGACGATCCGCCTCGGCGATCCGCTGCGGGTGAAGGTCGAGCGCGTCGAGACCGCGCGCGGCCGCGTGGATCTCGTGCCGGTCGAGGCGCCGACGGGCTAATACATCAACCCGCAGAACTTGCGGATGGATGTACTAGAGGCTGGCGTTGCGGAGCGGCGCCAGCCAATCGTCGGGGAAGACAGAGCCGCGGTGACGCTCGGATCCGCCCGCCACCCGCACCGCGTGCGCCGCGGCCGGGCGGCCGGCGATGTAAGGCGCGAAGTCCGCGAAGGTCAGCAGCACCGCGACGTTGGGAGCGATCTGGAAGTCGGCGGCATTGAGCTCCTGCCGCCCAGGATGCCGGCCCCGATCCAAGCATCGATCTGCGCGAGGCGGTCGGGCAGGGTGGCCGCGTCGGCCCGGGCCGCATCCGCGTTCGCACGGTGGCGGATCGACCGAGCGTCTCGAGCAGACTCGCCCCCGTGCGTCTCGTCGCGCAGTACGACAGGCGCCGCACCGCGTTCTGCAGGTCCTCGCCCCAGCGCTCGACCTGCTCGACGACGGCGCGCCGTCCCGGGTCGGCCGGAAAGAGCCTCGGCTCGGGCTGCCAGACGTCGAGCGCGCGCGATATGACGCGGGTCCTCTGAATGCGCCGGCCGTCGATCGTCAGCGCGGGGACGGTTACGCCCCGAAACCCGTGTGCCGCGAGCAGGAACAGATGCCAGCCCCGTGGAGTGATCGCGGTGTCGTAGGCAATGCCCTTGTGGGCGAGCATGAGCTCCGCGGTGCGGCCGGCGTTGGAACCGGGGAACGTGTAGAGCCTGACGTTCCGGAGGGTTCCCCGCCGTTCGTCTGCGGTCAGCATGCTTTGCTCTTGGCTTTCGAGCGGGCGAGCTCGAACACCGACATGAGCTCGAGCCAGCCGCTGAACTCGACGGCCGGCGCGACGCCGTCGGACACGGTGCCACGGATCGATTCGCCGTCGACCTCAAGCGCCACGTCGAGGTGAACGCGGTCGTCAGCGGCCATAGCGCCACGAGGGCAGCGAGCGGGCGTCCGGGCGCTGCGGCACGGAGGAATGGCCGTCGTCGTAGGCGGTCGCCTGCAGCGCCTCGCCCGTCCCGGTCGGTCCGGATCCGGGCGGCGCGCCGCGTTCCGCGCGCAGCGGCGCCAGCCACGCCGGCGGGAGGACGGGCGGGACCTGCCCCGGGAACTCGGGCGCCACGCGCTGCGCGAACCGCGCCGCGGGCCGCCCCTCGATGAACGGCGCGAGATCCTCGAAGCGCAGCAGGAGGGCGACGTTGGGCGCGATCTGGAAGTCGGCCGCGTTCAGCTCGGCGCTGTCGAGCAGACCCTCGGCGATCCACGCGTCGATTTGATCCAGCCGCGCGGGCAGGCGCGCCAGATCGCGCTCGCCGGCGCGGTCGGTCGCGCGGTGGCCCGCGGTTGCGAGCCGCGTGACGAGCCGGCGCGAGACGCGCTGCGCGGGGCGCATGAGCGGGTTGGGGTGGCGGTAGATGCTCAGGAAGGCGCGCGGGTCGCGCCGCGCGGCGCAGAAGACGAGCCGGCGGGCGACGTCCTGCAGCTCCTCGCCCCATTCCTCCGCGTCCTCGATTTCGCGCCGCCGCTGGGGATCGGCCGGAAACAGCGGCGGCTGCGGCGCGAGCTCGTCCAGGGCGCGCGAGATCTCACGGGAGCCCTGGATGCGCCGGCCGTCGATCTTCAGCGCCGGGACGGTCATCGTCTCGAAGCCCCGCCCCAGCATGCCGAACGCGTGCGGGCCGACCATCAGGTGCACCGCCTTGTGGTCGACGGCCTTGTGCTCGAGCATCAGCCGCGCCGTCAGCGACGGCGCGGAGCCGCTGAACATGTACAGCTTGACCTTGTGGCCCATGATCAAAGTCCGGTCAGCGTCGACTTCACGGTGCACGACTTGTGCGCGCCGCCATCGGAGGTCGTGCACTTGATCGTGCCGCTGCCCCTGACGCGCCTGAACTTGCCGGTCCCGCCGGTGTACTTCAGGATTCCCTCGTAGGTGATGTTCATGGGGCTGCTGGCGGCGAACGCCATCGCGGCTCGGCCGCGCACCGTCCCGAGGTTGTAGTAGTTCTTGAACTTCGCCGCAACGGTGCCCTGGCCGGGACCCGTAGGCGTCACCGTGTAGGAGTTGTGGTGCAGGCCCTTGCCGAACGTGCCCGGACAGGAGGGGCTGCCAAAGTGGATGCCGCTCGGGTTCGGCGCTCCCTGGGCGTTGAGCTCGAGCGTGCAGGTGAGCTTCGTCACCTTGCCGCCCTTCGCCCATGCGCCGCCGAATGGCGCGGCCGCCAGGCCGGCGCTCGCGACCAGGGCCGTGGTGAAGATCCATCTGCGCCGCATGTCCTGCCTCCTCGTCGTGTTCGACCGTGTCGCGATCCTGCACCTGCGCGGCGCGCGCGGCAACGGGGACGGACCCTGGACTTTTATGGACGCCACCGTGACAATCGGACGCGATGCAGGGCCGGGCACCTACGGTGACCGTTGGGTTGCTCGAGCGTGAAGGCGAGCTCGAGCGCCTCGAGCAGGCCATCGCGGCGGGCGTCGAAGAGGCGGGTTCGGTCGTCGCCGTGGAGGGTGAGGCCGGGATCGGGAAGACGTCGCTGCTGGCGCACGCGAGCCGGATGGCGTCCGACGCCGGCATGCGCGTGCTACGAGCGCGCGGCGGCGAGCTCGAGCGCGAGTTCGCCTACGGCGTCGTGCGCCAGCTCTTCGAGGGAACGCTGGCGTCGGCGCAGCCGGCCGACCGGGAGCGCTGGCTTGCGGGGGCGGCCGGCCTCGCCGCCCCCGTCCTCTCCGCATCCGCACGCGCTCCGGGCAGCGGCGCCGAGCCGAGCTCGATCCTGCACGGCCTGTACTGGCTGTCGGCGAACCTGTCGGCCGAGCAGCCGCTGCTGATCTGCATCGACGACGCGCAGTGGGCCGACGAGGCGTCGATCGCGTTCCTCTCCTATCTCGCCCGTCGCGTCGACGACCTCCCCGTCGCGATCGTCTACGCCTCACGCCTCGGCGAGG
>JAHWJM010000349.1 GCA_019348435.1 Actinomycetota bacterium | reverse complement strand
ACGGCCTTGACCGTCGAGGACTTGCCCGTACCCGGCAGGCCGTAGAGGAGGGCGTGGTGCGCCGGGAGCCCGGCGAGGAAGCGCTCCGTGTTCCTGAGCAGCGGCTCCCGCTCGCGCTCGTAGCCTACGAGCCCGGAGAGGGTGATCGGGTCGGGTCGGGGCACCGCCCGCAGGCCGTCTCCTCCCCAGCGGAACGCCCGGTAGCGCCCGAAGGGACCGGCGCCGTGCCGGGCGAAATGCTCCGCCAGCAGCCTCGCACAGTCTCCCCAGTCCCCGGCCGCCGCGAGCTTCCGGGCGACCGCGCCGAGATCCTCCGGCGCGACGCGGCCGCCGAGCCGGGTGAAGCCGACGAGGTCGGCGAAGGCCACCGAGGTCTCGAAGGCGCCGCCGATCCGCCCGGTCTCGAGCTGCTCGGCGCCGAGCACGTCGCACTCCAGGCGGAATTCCTTCTCGCGGACGGTGACCTTCTTCTGGTTGTTCAGCCAGGGGGCGTCGACGTTGCGCTCGCCGGCGAAGACGAGGACCTCGATCACCGGCAGGCCGCGCTCGACGGCGAACTCGTGCAGCAGGCAGGCGGCGGTGATGGCGCCGTCGTCCGGGTGCGGGCACATCATCACCAGCGGCCGGTCGGCCTTGACCGCCCGCCGCAGCGGCTCCCGGACGTCGACGAGCTGGCCGAGCGCCTCGCCGCCCGGCTGGCTCTGATGGCCTGAGCGCCGCGACGGGGCGCTAAAGATCCGGACGGAGCGGCCGATCACGATGGCGAGCGGCCGTCCAAGCCGCCGGGCTCCCAAGGAGGGGGCTCATAAGAGTCCAGGAGGAAAATCCCATGAGCTTCGCGTTGCACCCACCGGGCGCCGGGCCCGTCGGCCCCGGCGCGACTTCCGCCCCTGCGGCGACCACCCGCCCCGCTGTCGAGCCGCAGCGTTCGTTCGCGGCCGCCGCGCCGAGCCCGATCCAGAACACGTCGTCGTCGCCGGCCGCGACGGTGCAGGCGGACGTCGCCAAGGCGGCGCGCCGCTACGAGGAGCTGCGCCAGATGGGACGCGAGCTGCACTTCCGCGTCGAGGACGGCGGGCAGGTCGTCATCGACGTCTGCACCCTGGACGGACGGGTCGTGCGAACCGTCCCGCCGTCGGAGGGGATGGCGATCGTCACCGGAGCTGCGCCCGACGGCGGGAGCCGGCGATGAGCATCTCCTTCGGAGGCCTCTCGTCGGGCCTCGACACCAACTCGATCATCGACCAGCTGATGGCGCTCGAGCGCCGTCCGCAGGCTCGCCTCAAGCTGCAGGAGCGCGCCGTCCAGGCGCGCCAGGACCTGCTGCGCGACATCGGCTCGCGCCTGCGCACGCTGGCCGGCGCGGCGGCCGACCTGCGCTCGGTCTCAACCTGGGGCGACACCCAGACCGTCAGCTCGAGCGACGCGACGCGGGTCGACGCCAAGCGCGTCTCGGGCGCCGCCGCCGGCGGCTACCAGGTCGAGGTGACCCAGCTCGCCCGCGCCGAGCAGCGCACCTACGCCTACACCGCCTCGACCTCGGCGACGCAGATCGACGTCAACGGCGTGAAGATCGACATCGCCGCCGGCGCCACACTGCAGCAGGTCGTCGACACCGTCAACGCCCGCAGCGACTCGCCGGTCTACGCCGCGGCCGTCAACGGCGAGCTCGTGCTCTCCGGTCGCAAGACGGGCGCGGTCAACGGCTTCACCGCCAGCGCGAGCACGATCGTCGAGGACACCGCCAAGGCCAAGCTCGCGCTGGACGCCACGTACACGGTGGACGGCGCGGCGAAGACGTCGGCGTCGAACGTCGTCAGCGACGGGATCGTCGGTCTCGAGCTGACGCTCAAGTCGTTGACCAGCGGCGCCGTGACGATCAACGTCGGTGCTCCAGGCCCGGACACCGAGCGCGTCAAGCGCGAACTGCAGGAGTTCCTCGATGCCTACAACTCGACGGTCGAGTTCGTGCGCTCCAAGCTGCGCGAGAAGCCGGTCGCCAACGCGACGACCGATGCCAACGCAGCCAAGGGCGCCGTCTACGGCGACTCGATGCTCAACGGCCTGCTGTCGCAGCTGCGCGTCAGCTTCAGCGAGGCGGTCGGCGGCAACCCGTCCGACCTCGACGAGCTGTCGGAGATCGGCATCTCGACCGGAGCGACCACCGGCAGCGGGACCGTTTCCAGCGACGCGCTCGCCGGCAAGCTGTCGCTCGACGCCACGAAGCTCGCCGACGCGCTGGCCCGCGATCCGGCCTCCGTCCGGCGGCTGCTGGCCGGCGACGCCACCACCGACGGCTTCGCCGCCCGCTTCAAGGCGCTGGTCGATCCGGTCGCGACCGGCGGCGGCCTGATCGACGGCCGCGTGAGCGGCGCCGGCAGCGAGCTGCGGCGGGTGCGCGACTCGATGACGCGGATGGACCTGCGCCTGGAGCTGCGCGAGCAGGCGCTGCGAGCGCAGTTCACGGCGATGGAGAAGGCGCTGGCGCAGAGCCAGTCGCAGGGCGCGTGGCTGGCCGGGCAGCTGTCGGCGCTGTCGGGCTAGTGGGCCGCGCGCAGCGGTCAAGTCCGCGCCGCGGCGGCCGATCACTCGGGGCGACACCTTCTCTCTGCAAAGGGCCATGAACTCCGCATACGCCACCGCACCTCAGGCCTACCGGGCCAACAGCATCCTCACCGCGTCGCCCCAGCAGCTCGTCGTCATGCTCTACGACGGCGCGCACCGCTTCCTGCTGCAGGGCGCCGCCGCGATGCGCGCCGGCGACATGCAGACGGTCAACGAGCGCCTGCGGCGCGCCGAGGCGATCATCGACGAGCTGATCGCGACGCTCGACCACTCGGCGGGTGAGATCTCCGATCGGCTGAACGCGATCTACCTCTACTCGCGCCGGACGCTGGGCGAGGCCCGAGTCGAGAAGAGCCCGGAGAAGATCGAGCACGTCCAGGGGCTGATCCGCGAGCTGCGCGACGCCTGGGCGCAGATCTGCCCCGGCGCCGACGTCTGATGGATGCGTACGCCCGCCTCCTGACGCTCGCCCAGCTCGAGGGCTGACCGTCCGGTGACCGCCGTGCTGGAGCGGATCGCCACCGTCTTGGACCACCGGCTCTCGCGCCGCGGCTTCGTTGCGAGGTCGGCGCTGGCGGGCACCGCCATGGCGGTCGCGCCGACCGAGTTCATGCTCAAGCCGGTCGGCGCCTACCAGGCCATCTGCAGCTGCGCCGGCGCCAGCTGCGCCTGCGGATCGGCCTGCTGCGACGGCTACACGGAGTTCTGCTGCACGCTCACGGGGATGAACCGGTGCCCGCCCGGCCACGTGCTC
>JAHWJM010000348.1 GCA_019348435.1 Actinomycetota bacterium | reverse complement strand
CGCGCTGCGCCGTCTTCTGGGTAAAGTGAGCCGTCGATGACGACCGGCGAGCGCGTTCCCACGGCGGTTGACTCGGCTCCGCGCGATGGCGCGGTGGGAAGCGGGCAGCGGCTCTCGCTCGGCGTCGCGGCGCGCCTGTCGCGGTACCTGCAGGTCCTCACGCAGGCCAAGAAGATGGGCAAGGAGACGATCTCCTCGCGTGAGCTCAGCGACTACACGCACGTCAACCCGACGCAGATCCGGCGGGACTTCTCCGGCTTTGGGAAGTTCGGCAAGCGCGGCGTCGGATACAACGTCGACGCGCTCGTGTCGCAGATCCGCAAGATCCTGCGGACCTCCGGCCAGCACAACATCGCGCTCTTCGGCGCCGGCCACCTCGGCCAGGCCATCGCCTCGTCGGACATCTTCGCCGACCACGGCTTCCGCGTCGTCGCGATCTTCGACACCGACAAGCGCAAGATCGGCCAGAAGGTCGGTGCGACGACGGTGCGCCACTCGTCGGAGCTGCGTTCGATGGTGGAGTTCGAGGACATCGTCGTCGGCGTCCTGGCGGTGCCGACGGTCGCCGCCCAGTCGATCGCCGACGATCTCGTCGAAGCCGGCGTGAAGATCATCTTCAACTACTCCGAGGCGCTTCTACAGGTGCCGCCGGAGGTCACCGTCCACACCTCGTCGCCGGCGGTCGATCTGCTCTACGCGCTGTACTTCTACTTGACGTAGGAGCGCCGCCTCCCGGCGGCCTCCCGGCGGCCTCCTGGCGGCAAGATACTGATATGCCCATCGACCTCGACAACACGGAGGAGATGTTCGCCACGTCGACGGACCTGACCGTCGGCCTGGAGGAGGAGTTTGCCGTCCTCGCCCCCGGGACGCTGGACCTCGTCCCGCGCTTCGAGGAGCTGCGCGACACTGCTGCCGCACTCGATCCGGTGCTGCACGACGCGATCACCGGCGAGCTGATCTCCTCGGAGATCGAGATCGTCTCCGGTCGCGGCGAGGACCTGCACGACGCGATCGCCCACCAGCGCGACCGCCGCCGGCGGCTGTTCACGCTCGCCGCCAACCGCGGCGTCGCGCTCGGCTCGACCGGCACGCATCCGTGGGCGGACTACCGCGAGCAGCGCAACATCGACACCGCGCACTACCGCCGCGTCGTCGAGGGCCTCGGCTATGTCGCCCGGCGCAACAACACGTTCTCGCTGCACGTCCACGTCGGCGTTCGCGGCGCCGACCGCGCCGTGGCGGTCTGCGATCGCCTGCGCCCGATCCTGCCGGCGCTGCTCGCGGTGAGCGCCAGCTCTCCGTTCCTCGAAGGCCAGGACACGCTGCTGCACTCCGTGCGCAGCCAGATCTTCTCGAAATCCTTTCCGCGCTGCGGCGTGCCGGACGCGTTTGGCGGCTGGCGCGCGTTTCGCGAGTACCTCGAGCTGCTGATCGCGACGCGCTCGATCGTCGAGTACACCCAGGTCTGGTGGTCGGTGCGGCCGCACGCCTCCTTCGGCACGGTGGAGGTGCGCGTCTGCGACGCGCAGATCACGGCCGCCGAGTCCGAGGGTCTGGCGGGGCTGATCGTCGCCTGCGTCGGTCAGGCGCTGCGCGACATCGACGACGGGATGCCGTTCGACGATCCGCCGCACCGGCTCATCGAGGAGAACATGTGGCGCGCGATCCGCTACGGCCTCGACGGCAACATGATCGACCTGCGGCGGGGTGTCGAGATCCCGGCGCGCGCCGCGATCGACGCCCTCTGGTCATGGACGACCCCGGTCCGCGAGGAGGCGCGCATCGACGTGGCGCTGGAGGGGCCGACGGGGGCGCAGCGCCAGCGCGCGGCGCTGCTGGAGGGCGGCGACCTGCGCGAGGTCTACGCTGACACGGTGCGCGAGACGACGACGACCTACGCTCAGGAGGTTCCCGCATGACTGCGCGCCGTTGCTCGACCGAAGCTACCGTTGAACCCGACGCAGGAGCTCGCTATGACTGCTGATCCCGGCGATACCGGACGCGACGAGGCCGATCTCGGAGACCTCAGCGAGGAGGAGCTGCGCGCGGCCTACGAGGCCGAGATCGCGCGCCTGCGCGTAGAGGACGTACTCGTGCAGACGGTCGTCTCGCTGCTGAACCTCGCCGCGCGCAAGGCCGGCCTCACGGGCGCCGAGGAAGAGCCCGACTTCGAGCAGGTCCGCCAGGCGATCGACGCCACGACGGCCCTGCTGCCGCTCGTCGAGCCGACGCTTGGGCCGGACGCCAAGCAAATCCGCGACGCCCTGGCGCAGCTGCAGCTCGCGTACGCGCGCTCTGGTGCCACTCCGCCGCCGGACGCCCCGCGTCCCGGCGAGCCGCAGACGCCCGGAGGCGGCACCCGCGGTGGCAGCGGGCTGTGGGTTCCCGGGCAGTAGACGCGCCATCCGGCCCTCCGGTTAGTATCCGCGCGCGTTTTCTCGTAGCTGTGGGCCGTTGACACTCGCCACGCAGTGGGTTAGGTCCGCAGCACCAAAGATTTACGGAGGCAGTTTCCCTTGAGTGATTTCCTGCTGGACCACGGGGTCGTCGTCGCGCTGCTGTGCGGCGGCCTAGCAGTGCTCTACGGCGCACTGACCACTCGCTCGCTGCTGGCGCTTTCACCCGGCAACGAGCGCATGGTCGAGATCTCGAAGGCCGTCCAGGAAGGTGCCTCCGCGTACCTGCGTCGCCAGTACACGACGATCGCCATCGTCGGTGTTGTTCTGTTCTTCGTCCTGATCCCGTTGCAGAGCATCGCGGTCGCCATCGGCTTCGCGCTGGGAGGTGTGCTCTCGGCAGCGGCCGGCTTCATCGGGATGAACGTCTCCGTGCGGGCGAATACGCGCGTCGCCGAGTCCGCCCGCGGGGGGATCCCGCCCGCGCTGAACGCGGCCTTCCGTGGCGGCGCGATCACCGGCATGCTCGTCGTCGGCCTCGCGCTGCTCGGAGTCGCCGGCTACTACGGCCTGTTGACGACGGTCTTCGACCAGACGCAGAGGGAGGCCATCCTGGCCCTCATCGGCCTCGGCTTCGGCGGCTCGGGCTGCAAGATCACGCTCGACGACCCGGACTTCGACGGCAAGGCCGGCCGCGAGCTCGTCACGTTCCTCGGCGGCGGGCGCGCCGCCAAGGACGCCGCCGGGGCGGACGTCACCCTCGACTACGTCAAGCGCGACGCGGTCGGCTCCGACGGCGAGCCGTCGGTCGACGATCCGCGCGTGGGGATGTTCGGCGGCTCCTACGGCGGCCAGAACCAGTTCGCGGTCGCCGGGGTCGACCCGCGGGTGGACACGATCGTCCCGAGCATCACGTGGAACGACCTGTC
>JAHWJM010000347.1 GCA_019348435.1 Actinomycetota bacterium | reverse complement strand
GACCAGGAGCATATGCTGGAGCATGTGGGCGCTGAAGAGATACTGGTCGGCCAGCAGGTGCAGCGGCGAGATCAGGCTGAGGAGCAGGACGAGCACGCCACCCAGGAAGAAGAAGGCGCGACGCGACAGCGGCCTGGCCAGTCCCAGATAGAGGCCGGTCAGCAGCGCGCAGCCGTTGATGATGCCCGGCTCCCAGTTCCAGGCGGCGAGCACGGCCTGCCAGGTGGTCATAAGAGGAGCGCCCCCAGGTACACGATCGTGAAGATCGCGATCCAGACGACATCAACGAAGTGCCAGTAGAGGGCGGTGGTTTCGAGGGCGCTGGAGTGCGGATCGGTCATGCCTCTGACCCCCCGGAACGCCAGGAAGAGCAGGATGGTCAACACGACCAGGCCGCCGAAGACGTGGAAGCCGTGGAAGCCGGGCGAGAGCTTGCGCACGCTGACCGTGACGCGCAGGGCGCGGCTCCTGCCGCGGCGCTCGAAGCGCACCGAGCCGACCCGCTCGCCGGCCGCGTCGAGGATCGCCGCGCGCGCCAGCCGCTTCGTCTTGGAGTCCTTTGCGAGCAGGCCGCCTGGAAGCGCGCCGACGGCGAGCATCGCTCCGGCCACCAGCGCGAACACCACGGTCACGCTCCTGCGTCGTACGTTCCAGCTCATCCTCGTGCCCTCCGCTCGGCGTTCCCGACCGCGTGTATATACCGGACCGCGAGCGGGCTGGCGAGCGGCTGCCGCGCGAGCTCGGCCAGCCTGGCGCGGCGGCGCGCATCTCAGCGTGCCCAGCGAGCCACCAGCGCGCGCAGGTCCGACACCGGGCCGAGGTGCGCGAGCTTGTCGGTTCTCGGCCGCGCGCGCCGGGTCGTCGCCGGCAGCGGTCAGCAGCGGCTCCGGCAGCCAGTCGCCGACGTACGTCTCCCGGCGTGCTCGCGCCGAGCGCAGCTCGTCGATCGCCAGCCGCGTCGCGATCGTCGTCACGTACGCCCGCGGGGACGCGATCGGCTCCCCCGCCGCGAGCGCGCGGTGGAAGCGCAGCAGCGACTCCTGCACGACGTCCTCGGCTTCGGCCACGCTGCCGAGCATGCGGTAGGCGACGGCGAAGGCCGCCGGCCGCAGCTGGTCGAGCAGCTCCTCGTCGCGCTCGGTCATCGGGCGCCCATTTCGGCGAAGCCCTCGCGCCAGCTGCCGTGCCGCGGCCGCCAGCCGAGAGTGGCCTTGGCCTTGGCGTTCGACGCTCCGCGCACCTCGGTCATCATGACCGTCGCCGCCTCGCCCGCGAAAAGCCGGCCGATCGCGCGCGGCACGCGCCGGGTGGTCTTGCCCGCAGTGCGGCCGCCAGCGCAGGCAGCCACTCCGCGACGGGGGCGGGATCGTCGTCGACGATGTTGTAGATGCCGCGCCGCCCGCGGTCGACGGCGGCGACGGTCGCCTCCGCCGCGTCCTCGACGTGGACGAACGACCACACGCCGCCTCCTCCGCCGAGCAGCGGGAAGCTGCGCCGGCGGACCTGCTCGGCGATCTCGCCGTCGGGTCCGAGCGCCGTGCCGGGGCCGTAGAAGGTGCCGTAGCGCAGCACGACGCCCTCGGTCCACTCGGCGTTGACGACGGCGTCCTCGAGATGGCGGATCGCGTGCAGCGTGCGGCGCATCGCTTCGACCGGCGATGGATCGAGCGGGTCGTCCTCGGTCTTGACCGGCCCGCCGCTGCGCGCGAAGGGCCAGCCGGCGAAGCTCTGCGCCACGAAGCGTCGCACGCCGACCGCCCGGCCGGCGGACAGCAGGTGATCGGTCCCCTCGGTACGCAGCCGGTTCGTGGCGCCGAAGTCGCGATCGAAGTGGCGAACGTCGAGCGATCCGCGCAGCGCCGTGAGCTCGTGCACGATCACGTCGGGCCCGGCCTGGGCGACGGCGGAGGCCACCGCATGGGGATCGAGCGCGTCGGCGACCACGGCGGTCGCGCCCAGCTTGCGGATGGCCTCCTGTCGCGACGCGCTGCGCGCCATGCCGGCCACCTCGTGGCCGGCCGCGACGAGCCGCGGAACGAGCTGCCTTCCGAGCGCTCCGGTCGCGCCCGCGACCAAGACCTTCACGGCGTCTCCTCGCGTCGGGTTCGAACCTCAGACGAGATGCGGCCAGCAGCTGTGACAGACGCGGCCCGGACCTCGGCCGCAGCCCGAGTCAGTCGTGGGTGCCGCGCGCGCCCGCGCCGCTCACGATGGCGGCGAAGCGGGCGGCGTCGACGTTGGCGCCCGACAGCACGACGCCGACGCGACCGCCGCGGGCGGGCACCGCGCCGGCCAGCAGGGCGGCCAGCGCGCTGGCGCCGCTGGGCTCGGCGACGACCTTCAGGCGCTCGAACAGGAACGTCATCGCCGTGACGATCTGCTCGTCTGAGACCGTCAGGACCTCGTCGACGAGCGCGTCGATGACCGGCCAGGTGCGCTCTCCCGGCGCCGGGAGCTGCTGGCCGTCGGCGATCGTGCGACCGACGCTGACGCGCTCGCGGCGCCCGCTGAGCTTCGAGCGCGCGACGTCCGGACTGGCGCGGGGCTCCACCCCGACGACGCGCGTCGACGGCGCCAGCGACGCGGCGACCGTGGCGCAGCCGGCGATCAGCCCACCGCCACCGACGGGCACGAGCAGGACGTCGAGGTCGCCCGCGTCCTGCAGCAGCTCGAGCGCGGTCGTGCCGGCGCCGGCCATGACGAGGGGATCGTCGTACGGATGGACGACGTGCAGCCCGCGCTCGGCGGCGAGCCCTGCCTGCAGCTGCTCGCGGTCCTCGCAGTAGCGGTCAAAGCCGATCACCTCCGCGCCGTAGCTCTCCGTCGCGGCGCGCTTGCTGGGCGGCGCGTCGTGCGGCATGAGGATCACCGCGTGCGTGCCGCACAGGCGCGCGGCGAGCGCGAGCGCCTGAGCGTGGTTGCCCGACGACGCGGCGCACACGCCCGCCGGCGACCCCGCCTCGACGAGCGCGCGCACGGCGTTGTAGGCCCCGCGGAACTTGAAGGCGCCGGCGCGCTGCAGTCCCTCGGCCTTGAGCACCACGCGGCCGCCGACGCGCTCGTCGAGCGTCCGCGAGCGGATGACCGGCGTGCGATGTGCGACGCCGGCGATGCGCGCAGCGGCGCGCTCGACGTCGGCAAGCGTGACTGCTGGGGAGGCGCTGATCGATCTGACGGTAGCCGCTGGAGCCAGGCGCGGCGCGGGGCTTCGCCCGGCCGCTCGCGCTCACGCCGGCCTGCGCGCTGCGTCGCGCTCGGCGGCGCTCCAGGCCGCCGTCAGCTCGGTGCGCGATCGCACGCCCAGCTTCGCGTAGGCGCTCGAGAGGTGGTGCTCGATCGTCTTCTCGCTGAGAAA
>JAHWJM010000346.1 GCA_019348435.1 Actinomycetota bacterium | reverse complement strand
GTCGAGCGCGACGACGAGGTGTCCGAGGTGCCGATTCGATCGCCGCGGCCCCGGCGCGTGGAGGGGCTCGCACGCGCGCTGTTCACGCCCTACGACACGAGCGCGGGCATGCTGCTGTTCGGCGCGATCGGTCTCGCAGCGGTCTTCACGCTTGAAACCGTGACGGCGGTCTTCACCCTCGACGAGAGCGCCGTCGACGCGATCTACGGCTCGGCGAAGACGCTCGTCACCGTCGATCCCAATCCGAAGGTCGCCGAGGGCCCGGACTGGTACAAGCTGTTCACCTCGGTGACGATGATCGTCTCGCTGCTGCTGGCCGCCGCGTTCACCGCGGGACTCGTCAACCGGTTCGTGGAGCGGCGGCTGACCGGCCTCCTCGGGCGCAACGTCGTGCCGCGGCGCGACCATGTCGTCGTCGTGGGGCTCGGGCAGGTGGGGATGCGCCTGTGCCTGTTGCTGCGGGCCTGCAAGATCCCGCTTGTCGCGGTGGAGGCCGACGAGGATGGAGAGCGCGTCGGGATCGCGAAGGAGCTCGGCCTGCCGGTCGTGATCGGCCGCGGAGCCGATCCGTCGGTCATGCGGCGACTCTCGCTTCCGCGGGCGCGGGCGGTCGCTGCCGTGACCGCCGACGACCTGGAGAACATCTCGGTGGCGATGACCGCGCGCGGCATCCACCCCGACATCCGCACCGTGCTGCGCGTCGGCGACGGAAGGGTCGCGAACGAGACCCGATCGCTGCTCGCGCTCGGCCTCATCCGCGACGTGCACCGGCTCGCCGCCATGCTGCTGGCGGCGATGATCGTGGGCCGCGACGCCGTGAGCGTGGTGTGCGTGGACGACGATGCCCACCTGCGGTTCTCCGACGGGCGCCTCGAGCGTGCGGAGCTCGACGCGCTCGCGGAGTGACGCGAGCATCGCGCGATTACGCGACCGGCGAGCGGGTAGACAGCCGCCGTGCTCTGGCTAATTCTGCTTATCGCGCTGATCGCGATCTTCGGCCTCGGGTCGATCCTCGAGGCGGCGTTCTGGACGCTCCTGGTCATCGCTGCGATCGTCGTCTTGGTCGTGCTCGCGGTCGGCCGGCTGATCGGACGCTGAGACGACGAGGCCGCGCAGCCCGCTGCGCAGCCGCTGCTTGAGCGGTTCCTGAGTTGGTTCGGGGAGCGGCTCGTCGCGCACCGACGGCCACTCCGACGCGGCCTCGGCCCCCAGCAGGAAGAGGTTTGCCGTCACGAAGATGAAGACGAGAAACGCGACGATGCCGCCCAGGGACGCGTAGACGGCGCCGTAGTTCGCGGCGTTCTCGAGGTAGAGCGAGAAGCCGGCCTTGGCGAGCTCGAAGCCGGTGACGGCAACGAGCACGCCCGGCCAGATGTCGCGCAGACGGGTGCGGCGCGCGGGGACGATCAGGAAGACGAGCGCGCAGACGACGAGCGCCAGCAGGGCGGGAACGAGCCGCCCGGCGAGCAGGATCGCGTCGTGGGCAAGCGCGCCCGGGCCGCCCAGGCGGTCGCCGAGCGACGCGGTGAACTGCACGGCGAGCGTCATCACCAGCGAAGAAACGATGACGGCGCCGGTGAGGAACACCATCAGCAGGTCGATGAGCTTCGCCCGCAACAGCGGGCGCCCTTCCGTCACCTCCCACGCCGCGTTGAGCGCGTGGCGGATGGCGCCCATGACCGCGCTGGCCGCGAACAGCAGCCCTGCGACGCCGAAGACACCGAAGCCGCCCCGGCTCGCCGTGACGGCCTGCAGCAGGTCCTCGAGGTCGGCTCGTCCGCCGTCCTCGCGCAGCGGCACGTTGTCGAGCACGAACTCGATGACCCGCTGGCGTGCCGCGTCATCGTCGACGACGACGCCGAAGACCGAGACCAGCACGATCGTCAGCGGAAAGAGCGACAGCAGCGAGTAGTAGGAGATCGCCGCGGCCCGCTGCAGGCAGCCGTCCTCGAAGAACTCTCCGCCGGCGCGCTGTGCGAGCACCATGCCGACGCGCGCGCCGTGGCTGATCGACCCCATCCGACTCCGCTCTACCCGGCCGCAGCACAGCAGAGCCGGGGAAGCTCAGGCGCTGGCCGCCACCCCGTGGCGCTCTGCCACGAGCGCCACGATGTCGCGCATGATGCCCGTAAGGTCGAAGTCCTTCGGCGTATAGACCGCCGCCACACCGGCGTTCTTCAAGCCGGCGACGTCGGCCTCCGGGATGATCCCGCCGACGACGACCGGAGCATCTACCCCCGCCTCCCGCAGCGCGTCGACGATCCCCGGGATCAGCTCGCGGTGCGAGCCCGACAGGATCGACAGGCCGATGACATGCACGCCCTCCTGCAGCGCCGACGTCACGATCTGCGCCGGCGTCAGCCGGATGCCCTCGTAGACGACCTCCATGCCGACGTCGCGTGCGCGCACCGCGATCTGCTCGGCGCCGTTGGAGTGCCCGTCGAGGCCGGGCTTGCCGACGAGGATCTTGATCCGGCGCCCGAGCGCCTCGCCGACGCGTGCGACCTCGTCGCGTAGCTCCTCGAGCTCGGCGCCGGTCGCGTCCGGACCCGCCGAGGCCTCGCCGACGCCCGTCGGCGCGCGGTAGTCGCCGAAGGAGTCGCGCAGCGCCTGCGCCCACTCGCCGGTCGTCGCGCCGGCGCGGGCGGCGGCGATCGTCGCCGCCATGATGTTCACGCTCTCATCAGCGGCCGCCGCGCGAAGCTCGTCCAGCGCGGCCTCCACGGCGCCGGCGTCGCGCGCGGCGCGCCACTCCTCCAGCGACGCGATCGCCTCCGCCTCGACGCCGGGATCGACCGTCATGATCCCGCCGTCCTCGCCCTCGGCGAGCGGCGAGGGAGCCGTTTCGCGGAACTTGTTGTGGCCGACGACGATCAGCTCGCCCGCCTCGATGCGGCGGATCCGCTCGCGGTGCGAGTCGACGAGCGAGGACTTCATGTAGCCAACCGCCTCGACGGCGCCGCCGTGCTCCTCGACGACCGCCATCTCCGCCCGCGCGCCCTCGGCGAGCTCGGCGACGAGCCCGTCCATGACCTTCGATCCCTCGAAGATGTCGGGGTACTCGAGCAGGTCCGTCTCGAAGGCGAGGATCTGCTGCATCCGCAGACTGAGCTGCTGGTCCCACGGGCGCGGCAGCCCCAGCGCCTCGTTCCACGCCGGCAGCTGGACCGCGCGCGCCCGCGCGTCCTTGCTCAGCGTGACCGCCAGCATCTCGAGCAGGATGCGGGTGATGTTGTTCTCCGGCTGCGCCTCGGTCAGGCCGAGGCTGTTGACCTGGACGCCGTAGCGGAAGCGTCGCAGCTTGGAGTCGGTGACGCCGTAGCGGCGTTCGCACAGCTCACCCCACAGCCGGCCGAACGCCCGGAGCTTCGCGACCTCCTCC
>JAHWJM010000345.1 GCA_019348435.1 Actinomycetota bacterium | reverse complement strand
CGGCCGCCTGTAGCGGTCGGCATCGTGGATGCCTGAGTGGATCTCCGGCCGGGGACAGTGCGCCAGCACGGCCCCGGCCAGGGGATCCGCTCAGGCGCCGCGAGGCCCCCGTTACAGGGGGCCGAGGCGCTCTGGCGGCCAGTACGTCGCGAACGCGCCGCCGATGATCCATTTCTCGGGCACCGGGCCCCAGAAGCGCGAATCATCGGAGGCCCCGCGGTTGTCGCCCATCATGAAGTAGTGGTCCTCCGGGATCGTGACCTCCTCGGGGAAGGTGCACTCCGATCCGCCGCCGCAGGGCTCGACGAAGGGCTCCTCCTGCGGCTCGCCGTTGAGGATGACCCGTCCGTCCTCGATGGCGATCGTGTCGCCCGGGCCGGCCACGACCCGCTTGATGAAGTTCACGTCGGCGCGCTCGTCGGTCGGGCGGGCACGGCTGGTCGGACCGGTGCGAAACGCCGCACTCCTTGCCGTTCTCGGCGCCGGCCGGTGGGTGGAACACCGTGACGTCACCGACCGCGGGGTTGCCGAAGTTGTTGCCGATCCGGTTGACGAGGACGCGCTGGCCGATCGTCAGCGTCGGCACCATCGACTCCGACGGGATCCGGTAGGGCTTGACGAGGAAGGCCTGGATTCCCAGCGCCAGACCCAGCGCCACTGCAACGATCAGGATGGTCTCGACGAACGAGTTACCCCGGCCGTGGGACGCCTCGTCCTTCGTCACGTCTTCTCGCCGGAGGAGGCCTCCTCGGCCTCGCTCGCGGCAGCAGTCCCGCCGGTGTCGGCGGCCACGACCTCCGCGATCGCCTCGTCGGCGGCGACGCCCTCGGCATCGACGGCCTCCGGCTCGGCGGCGGCTTCGGCCTCGAGCTCGGCGGCGGGATCGTGCAGCAGCCCGGCCTCGACGCGCTCCTCCGGGCCGGTGTAGCGGCGCTCGCGGACGCGGGCGCGCTTGCCGACGCGGTCGCGCAGGTAGTAGAGCTTGGCTCGGCGGACGTCACCGCGAGCGGCGACCTCGATGCGCTCGATCTTGGGCGAGTGGACGGGGAACGTGCGCTCCACGCCGACGCCGAAGGACTGCTTGCGCACCGTGAACGTCTCGCGTGCGCCGTGGCCCTGACGCTTGATGACGACGCCCTCGAAGACCTGGGTGCGCTTGCGGGTGCCCTCGATGACCTGGAAGTGCACGCGCAGGCGGTCGCCCGCCTGAAAGCTCGGGACACGGCGCAGCTGAGCGCGCTCGAGACGTTCGATGACTGTAGACATGGCGAAGAGAGTGCGCGAAGGGGGCGAAGACGGGCGCGCGGACGAAGGATTGGCCGCGCGGAGGGCAGGATGATAGCGACGGTCACCCGCCGCCGGTCGCGCCGCGCTCGCGCGAGCGCTCCAGGCGCCACGCCCGGATCTCCTCATGGTGGCCCGACAACAGCACGTCGGGCACCCGCCAGCCGCGAAACTCCGCCGGCCGCGTGTAGTGCGGGTACTCCGGCCGGCCCTCGAGCGCCACGGAGAAGGACTCCTCGCGGACGGACTCGCTGTGTCCGAGCGCACCGGGCAGCTTGCGCATCACCGCGTCGCAAACGACCATCGCGGCGAGCTCCCCGCCCGCCAGCACGTACTCGCCGATCGAGATGGCGTCGCTTGCGAAGTGCTCGACGATGCGCTCGTCGAAGCCCTCGTAGCGCCCGCACAGCAGCGTGATCTCGGGCTCGCGCGCGAGCTCGTCGACGAGCCGATCGTCGAGCAGTCGCCCGCCGGGCGTCAGCGCGACGACGCGCCGCTGCATGCGCAGGTCGACCGGATCGACGCCGTAGTGGGCGCGCAGCGCGGCGTCCATCACGTCGACGCGCAGGACCATCCCGGCACCCCCGCCGAACGGCGTGTCGTCGACTTGGCCGCCGCTCAGCGGCGTGTGCTCGCGCAGATCGAGCGTGCGCAGCTCGTGCCCCGCCGCCAGCGCGTTGGCGACGTGGCGCTGCGTGACAAACCAGGCAAACCAGTCCGGAAACAGGGTGACGACGTCCAGACGCATCAAGCCGTCGCGCCCACGCTCAGCGCGTCTCGACTCCGAGGAACTCGGAGTCGACGACGATGCGGCGCTCGTCGAGGTCGATGCTCATAACCGCGTCGCGGACCATCGGCACGAGCAGGTCGCCGACCTCGAGCACCTCGCAGGAGGGCAGCGCCCGCATCGCCTGCACGACGCCCAGCTGCCGGCCCTCCGGCGTCAGGACGACGCAGCCCTCGAGGTCCTCCGGCCAGTACTCGCCCTCGGGCAGCGGCGGCGCATCCGCGCGCTCGACGAGCAGTTCGCCGTCGCGCAGCGCCTCGGCGCCGGCGCGATCGTCGATCCCGCGCAGGCGCAGGATCGGGCGCTCGTCGGTGCCCGCACGACGCACGATCTCGTAGGCGTCCGCGCCGATCCGCACGACGCCGCCAAGCTCGAGCAGCATGGCGCGCGGGCGGGTGACGTGAAAGGAGCCGTCGAGGCCGTGCGGGCGCCCGACGCGGCCGGCGTTCAGCAACGACATCGCGCGAGCGACCCCCTACTGGTCCACTAGTCGACGATGTCGACGAACACACGGCGGCCGTCCTTCACGGCCGCCGCCTTCAGCACGGTGCGCAGCGCGTTCGCGGTGCGGCCGCCGCGGCCGATGACCTTGCCGTAGTCCTCCTCGCCGACCGACAGCTCGAGCACCATGCTGCCGTCGTCCTCGTCGAAGGACTCGACGCGCACGGCGTCGGGATCGTCAACGAGGGCCCGGGCGAGGTATTCCAAGAGCTCCTGCACAGAACGGCCGAGCGGGCGGGGCCGTGGCCTGGACTACTTGATGCCCTGGATGCGCAGGAGGTTGCGCACCTGGTCGGACGGCTGCGCGCCGCGCTCGAGCCAGTGGCGGGCGCGGTCCTCGTCGACGCGAATCGCCGACGGCTCGGTCTGCGCGTTGTAATGGCCGATCGTCTCTATGACGCGGCCGTCGCGCGGTGAGCGCGAATCTGCGACGACGATGCGCCAGATCGGGTCCTTGCGGCCCCCGACACGCGTGAGTCTCATTCGAACCGCCATTGGACGAGACAGCCTAGCGACCCTGGCGCATCATGGCCTGGAGGTCGGGCATCTTGCCCTTGCCAAGCTGCTTCATGAGCTTCTGCATCTGGCCGAACTGCTTGACGAGCTGGTTGACGTGCTGCACGCTCGTGCCCGACCCGCGCGCGATCCGCAAGCGCCGCGAACCCTTGATGAGATCGGGCCGGCGGCGCTCGAGCGGGGTCATCGAGAGGATGATCGCCTCGATGCGATCGAGCTCGCGCTCGTCGACCTTCACGTTCTTCACCGCCGAACCCTGGAAGCCGGGGATCATGCCCAGCAGCGACTGCAGCGGGCCCATCT
>JAHWJM010000344.1 GCA_019348435.1 Actinomycetota bacterium | reverse complement strand
CGAGCAGACGATGCGGAAGTCCTGCGGATAGCGGCTGCCGGCGTCGGAGATGCCCATCATCGACCGGATCGCCGTCGGCGTGGCGAAGACGTTCGTCGGGCGGTGGCGGCTGAGGAACGCAAGCTGGCCGTGCGGGTCGAAGCCGCCCTTGCGCTGCAGCACGACCTGGATCGCGCCGAAGCGCCACGGCCCGAGCAGCGGCGCGATGCCCGCCGCCCAGGCCCACTCGCCCATGCCGTGGAAGCGCTCGCCGTCCTGCACGTCGTGGCAGTAGATGAACTCCTCGTGGCCGAGGATGTAGCGGTGGGCGTGCAGGATGCCCTTCGCGAGGCCGGTCGTGCCCGACGTGTAGTAGAGCTGCGCCGGATCGTCGCAGGAGGTGTCGAGCGTCTCGTGGTCGGTCGAGCCGCTGTCCAGCTCGCCTGGCTCGAGCTCGACGACCTCGGCCCCCTGCCCCTCGACGCGCGCGCGGTTGGCGCGGTTGGTCACGACGACGGCGGCCTGCGAGTCGGTCAGGCGGTGGCGGATTCCGTCGTCGCCGTAGAGAATCGACATCGACAGCAGGATCCCGCCGATCTTCCAGGTGCCGAAGAACGCGGCGGCGGTCTCGGGCGTCGGCGGCAGCAGCATCGCGACGCGGTCGCCCTGGCCCACCCCGGCCTCGCGCAGCTTGAGCGCGAAGCGGTTGGCCATGTCCTGCAGTTCTCCCCAGTGCAGCTCGCGGACGGTGCCGTCGGGATCCTCGTGGATCATCGCGAGCTTGTCGCGGGGGTGCTTGTCGCAGACGTCCGCAGCGATGTTGTAGCGCTCGGGCACCTGCCAGGAATGCGTGGCGCAGGCTTCCTCGTAGGTCATCGTGAGGCCACCGTACCCCGCGCGAGGAGGTCTAACGACGCTTGCGTTTCTTCTTCTTCGACGAGGAGTGCGGCTTGGCGGGCGGTAGCTCCGGCGCGGGCGTCTCGGGCGGCTCGGCGCGGCCCCGGCGGGGGCCGCGCTCCTTGGGTTCGTCGGCCTTGGCGGGGCTCTCGCCGCGGGCCTCCATGCGCGCCTCGCGGAGCTCCTGTTGGGTCGGCCAGGGCTGCGCCTGACCGGTCTCCCAGGCCGGCGGGCGGCCGCCGGGCCAGCGCCCGAGCAAGAGCGCGCCGAGCGCGACGAACCAGAAGATCTTCACGAACGGCAGCTGACCCTCGAGCTGGGGCAGGAACGACAGGACGCCGACGATCACGCCGAGGATCCCCATGAATTTCGTCAGCAGGCCGACGCGCATCGCGTTGAGCGCCGTCAGCGCGATGCCGAGGCCGAGGATCGCCGAGCCGAGCCCGCTGAGCTGCACCGCGCCGGTGGTGAACGAGCCGGCCAGCGCGTCGCGGGCGAGCTCCTCGTTCTGGCGCGCGGCGTCGGCGAACGCGCTGACGTCCTGCGCGAGCCCGATCGCCGCGGCGATCCCGGCGATGACCGCGAGCACCGCGCCGGAGATCGACGCGATCAGCGCGACCTTGTTCTGCTCGGGGTTGCGCGCCTTCGTCGACTTGTACAGGTACACCATCGTCAGCCCCATCAGCCCCAGCGCGGCCGCCGTGACCAGGCGCGCCCCGACGATGAGGGCGATGTTCTCCTCGAGGAAGAGCGCGACGCGCGCGATCGGCCCGGGACCGGAGCCCGGCACGAGCCCGAGCTCGGATCGCAGCGTGTCGAGCAGGTACAGCCTGGGAAAGCCGCTGTTGCCGAGAATGGCCAGCACGGCGCCGACGAGCGTCAGCAGGCCGGCCGCGATCGCGGCGGCTCCCGCCTTCGTGCTGCGGCGCTCCTCCTCGGCGAGCGTCTCCTCCGGAGGGGCGGGCGCGGTCCTCGTGCTGCGGCGCCCTTCTTCGGCGAGCTTCTCCTCCGGGGTGGCAGGCACCGCGCAAGTGTATGTTGCGTCCGTGGAGATACGGGAGGTCATGACCGAGAGCGTCGTGAGCGCCGCGCCCACCGCCACGGTGCGGCAGGTCGCCGAGCTCATGCGCGAACGCAACGTCGGCTCCGTCGTGCTCGTCGACGAGGCCGGCACGATCACCGGCTTCGTGACCGATCGCGACCTCGCGCTGGGCGCGCTGACCGACGGCCGCGATCCCGGCGACCCGGTCGAGGCGCACGCCTCCTCCCCGGTCGTCACCGCCGAGCCGCGGATGAGCGTCGAGGAGGCCGCCGAGCTCATGGTGCGCCACGGCATCCGCCGCCTGCCGGTGCTCGACGGCGAGCGCCTAACGGGGATCGTCACGCTCGACGACCTCGCCGTGCGCACGGGCGACCTCGAGCTCGCGCAGACGCGCGCGGAGAGAGGCCATTGGCGGCAACCGTAGCGCCTCGGGCCGAGCTCGCGGGAGCTCGTCGTGTTCACGCGCTCGCTTCGCGACGGGCGGCGCGGTAGCGGTCCGCGCGCGGTGCGCGTGATCTGCCGTATCGCGTCGTGCGAGACCCGTCGGCGACGAGCAGCTCGAAGCGACCAGGCAGCGCGCAACGTGATCGAGCAGCTGCGGCAGCTCGGGTTCCTCGATCAGGGTGGGATGAGGATGGAGACGAGCGGGGTCGGCGACCACCCTCATCCGCCGGGGTGCTAGCGACTGCTAGTCCGCCACTGGCACTGGCTAGCACCTCAACAGAAGAAGCGCTGAGCGCGGGCCCTTCAGGTTCGTCCCTCACACCGCGCACGGGAACGCGTCGGGCAGCGAGCGATCGGCCAGGCATAGGCCCAGGAAGCGCTCGATCACCAGGCGCTTGGCGTCGGCGAGCGATCCTCGGCCTCACGTGAGTATCGTGGGCCCGACTGGAGGGGCGACCACGAGGAGCTCGATGAGGCGTATCGCCACCCCGGGAACGGGCGTGACCTCCGGCGAGCTGTGGGCGCGCGAGCAGCTCGTGCTGCTGCGTGCCGCGCGCTTCGGGCCACGCGCCGTGGCGCGCTTGCTCTTCGAGAGCCAGCGGCGCTGCAACGAGCAGCGCGCCGCGCGGCCGCAGACCGCGCGCCGTACGCGCACATGGATCGCCTTCGGCACCGCCGGCTGGGGCGCGCTCGCGGTCGCCGGACGCGAGCCGTTCCGGCGCCGCACGAAGGCGTTCGCCGGCTCGTGGGCGCTGACGTGGCTCATGCTCGACTGGCACATCGGCATGCTCGAGAGCGAGGACGGCGAGCCGCGCAACCTGGCGGCGGCCGACGCGTGCACGCTCGCGCGCGTGTGGCTTGCTCCCGCGGCGGCCGACACGCCGCGGCCGTGGATCTGCGCGCTGGCGTTCGCGACCGACGGCCTCGACGGACACCTCGCGCGCGCGTCGGTCCCGACGCGCCTCGGGCGCGACCTCGAAGGCCTCGCCGACGCCGCGTTCGCCGTCGCCGCGCTGCGTGGCGCGCGCCGCC
>JAHWJM010000343.1 GCA_019348435.1 Actinomycetota bacterium | reverse complement strand
ATCTTGCGCCTGGAGCAGCTCGTCCCGGACCACGACCAGGTGGTTGATCGGGTAGAGGCCGCGGGTGCGGAGCGCGGTGACGCCGGCCTCGAACGGGTCGGGGAGCAGCGGCACGACGTCCGGGGCGTCGAGGTCGGCACCGACGACGGCGGCGAGGTCGCCGGCGCGCAGCAGCTCCTCGAGCGACTGCCCCTGCGGCGCGGGCACGACGTTGGCCGGCGGCACGTACTCGCGCACGTGCTCGTCGCCGGACAGCACCCACGTGACCGCGTCGAGGTCGACGCCGTGCTCCTCGGCGAGCACCGCGCGCGCCTCTACGCCGAGGCGCAGGAGAGCGGCATCCGGCGCATCTCCGAACTGGCGGCACAATGGGGCGTCGAGGCCGACATCGAGGTCATGCCTGCCTACACCTACACCAATGATTCGAGCTACGTGTCGAAGATCGAAAAGGAAGTGGAGGTCGCGCGGCGGCTGGGCTACGCCGAGACGGCGAGCTTCACGCACGCCTTCACGCGGTGGAAGGGGGTGTCGCCGCGGGCGTTCGTCCGAGCACGGCCGCCAGCGCGCTGAGCAGCCGGTCGCTCGCGTCGGCGTCCTTGACGGCGGTGCGCCAGTGCTCGCCGGTGAGGCCGGGGAACGTGTCGCCGGCTGGGTGGCGCAGCACCAGCAGCCGCGGGTGAACGTCTCCGCTTCGCTCGACGTCGCGCGGCGCTTCGTCGCAGACCGCGTCACCCAGCGCTCATCCGCGTCGCCGGACGAGCTCGCGCCCGGCGAGGGCCAGGTGACCACCGCCGGCGTACAGCAGATCGCGATCGCCCGCGACAGCGATGGGACGCTGCACGCCGTCTCGGCGCGTTGCACGCACATGGGCTGCATCGTGCACTGGAACCCAGCCGAGACGACGTGGGACTGCCCCTGCCACGGCTCGCGCTTCGCACTCGACGGCACGGTGATCGAGGGCCCGGCCGTCGACGACCTCCAACCGCGGGAGATCCCCGGCGAGCAGCCCGGATGACCGGAAAAGGCAGCCCGCGGCGTCGGCGCAAGCGATCGAAGGGGGTGCGCTGGCCGATCCTCGCCTACATCCCCGCCGTCGTCGCACTGGCCGCCGTTCGTCGGCGCGTCGGGCTGCCGCGACCGGTCATGATCGCGCTGGCGTCAGCCGCGCCGCTGGCGGTCGTCGTGGCGCTCCCGTCGAGCAGGTGGCGCTCGGCGGCAGTGTGGGCGACCTACCTGTGGCTGTTCAAGGTGGCCCATCAGGCGCCCTTCGACGAACCCGACAAGATCAAGCAGCGCGTCCGGGTGCGACAGTCAGTGCGCCTGGACAGCGTCATCGGAGCGGGCGCGCCGCTTGCGCTGCGCCTGCAGCGCGCGCTGCGCGACCCTCCGCGCCTGACGCTGCTCGACTGGACGCTGAGCGCGCTGTACTCCGCATTCTGGCTGCCGCCGAGCCTGCTGCTGATGTGGGTCCTGCTGCACGACGAGAAGGAGTTCCCGCGGCTGGCGGCGCGGCTGGCGGCCGGCTACCACCTGACGACGGTGGGCTACTGGATTCGCCCGACCGCTCCGCCCTGGTGGGCCTCGGAGATCGAGGGGGAGATGGGCGGCGGCGTGCAGCGCGTGACGCGCGAGGTCAGTCACGCCGCTCGCGCAGGGCTCAGGGGCGAGCCGCGAAGGCAGGGTGAGCAGGGCGACTGGCGCGAGCACGGCAACCCCTGGGCGTCGATGCCCTCCGATCACTTCGTCGGCGCGGCGACCGAGGCCCAGAGGCTGGCTGGGCCTGGCCAAATCGCCGGCGCGCAGGGCGTCGCCTACCTGCTCGCGAAGGGCTACCTCGTGCAGTACCTCCGAGTGCACTACGTCATCGACCACGCGGCGGCGCTCGCGCTCGCCGAGGCCGTCCGCCGCGCCGATCCGCTGCTGCAGGCGCTCGCGCGCGGGCTGCCCGTGGCAGCGCGGGCTCACTCCGCGGTTGCGGCCCGCAGCTCGATCTTGCCGGCGTTCGCGCGCACCTCGTAGCGCGGTTGGGCAAAGACGGCTGGACCCTCGATCACCGCCCCGCTGCAGACGTCGAAGCGTGATCCGTGCCACGGGCAGGCGACCGTGTCGCCATCGCGCGCGCCGTCGCCCAGCGGGCCGCCGAGGTGGCTGCACGTGTTCGCGATCGCGCACAGCTCGCCCGACTGCGAGCGGGTCAGCAGCACGCTCGTGCCCTCCACGGTCACGGTCTTGAAATCCAGGCCGTCGAGGTCGGCTTCGTCGGCGACGGCAACGAACTCGCTCGGCCGCGCGTCGGCGAAGGTGTGGTTGACGCGGACGCCGAGCCCGAAGCTGAGCTCTCCGCCGAGATGCGCGGCCGTCCCGGAGATCGCAAATGCGGCGGCGCTCAGGGCGCGCCCGGCACCCCGGTTTCCGCGGGAACGCTGCGCGAGCGACGTGACGTTGAGGGCCAGCCCGGCGACGTTGAGCAGCGCGTGGACGCTCGCGATGCGGCGTTCCTCGCCGATCAGATCACGCCAGTCAGCGGTTCCGGTGACGGCGGCCGGCAGCGCTCCCGCGATGCCGACGGCGAGCGCACCGTCGGCGGCCTTGTCGGCCGTCTCAGAGCCCGTCAGGACGCCGACCAGATCGAGCGTGACGGCGCTCGTCCATGCGCCGACCGGCACGTCGGTCAGCGCCGGGTGCAGTGGAACCCCCAGCCACTTGCCGTCGAGCAGGTTGTGCAAGCCGGGTCGGCTGCGCAGAAATCGCTGCACGGGCGGCTGAGCCCGCTTGGCGACGTCATCGACCCACGGCACCGAATTCGCGATCCGCTTCGTCAACTCAAGAGACACGTTCTTTCCTTCCGCTTGCGGCGTGCAGGACGATGAAGACAGCTGCGTTCAAGGCTCAGTGGCGGGCGGTCCCGCCCGTCCAGTCCGTGCGGCCGCCGCCGGCGCCGTCCAGGGTCGGCGTGGGCTCCTCGAGGCGTCCCGGGATCAGCGCGTCGGCGACCGGTACGTCCTGGTTGACGACGCGTACGCCGTAGACGTAGGCCAGGGCGCCGCCGAGCATGCCGCCGACGACGAGCACCGCGAAGGCCGCGAGGCCGAGGATCAGCCCCAGTGTCGTGATCTCGCCCTCGAGATAGCCCGGGCGCTGGGCAGCCCAGGTCGCGATGAACAAGACCGTCGCGGCCAGCATCATGAACAGGTGGTACGTGGCCAGCGTGCGCGCCGGCGTGCGCTCGGGCAGGTCGAGGTAGTCCAGCAGGCCGGTCAGCGCCGTCGGGATCGCGACGATCAGGCCACCCGAGATCGCCAGCAGCGCGCCCTTCGCCATCGCCTCCTGCTCGACACCGGCGGCGCCGGCGACGAGCATCGCGACGCCCACCGTGTACGCGCCGACGCTGACGTCGGTCAGCGGCGGATGCGACGGCTTGCC
>JAHWJM010000342.1 GCA_019348435.1 Actinomycetota bacterium | reverse complement strand
GAAGACGAGCGCCGCGCCGCCGAGCACGCCGCCGGCGACGAGCGGCATCGTGATCGTGCGAAAGACCGACATCGGGCTGCGGCCGAGGCCGCGGGCGGCCTCCTCCAGCCGCGGCGGCACCTGCAGCAGCGAGGAGCCGATCGGGCTGACGGCAAGCGGCAGGTAGTGGATCGCCAGCGCGAAGACGAGCACCGCGAGCGTCTGGTAGAGCGGCAGCGCGACGCGCGTCGTGAAGAACACGAGCGCGAGCGCCACGACGATGCCCGGCAGCGCGTAGCCCGCGTAGCCGACGCGCTCGACGATCCGCGTCACGTAGCTCGGGTAGCGCACCGACAGCAGCGCGACGACGATCGCCGCCACCCCGGCGGCGACGGCGGCGCAGGCCGCGGCGAGCAGCGAGTTCGCCGTGTTCGCCATCAGCGCGCTCATCTCCAGGCCGCTGGAGATCTGCTTCGTCGCCCAGTACAGGAGCACGCCGACCGGCAGCACGAGCGCGACGCCGACGATCGTCGCGCAGAAGCCGAGCGCCGGCCAGCGCCAGCGCCCGAGCCGGACGACCTCGCCCGGCCGCGGCGTGCCGGGCGTCGCGCGGTGCAGCACGCGGGCCGCGCGAACGCGGGCATAGACGGCGAAGAGCACGAGCATCACGATCACGAGCACCATCCCGAGCGCAGCGGCCTCCGTGCGGCCGAAGCCCGACTGGTAGGCGATGTAGATGTCGCGCGTGAACGAGTTGAAGCGCATGATCGACACCGCGCCGAAGTCGCTCAGCGTGTAGAGCGCGACGAGCACGCCGCCGGCGCCGATCGCGGGCGCGAGCTGCGGCAGCACGACGCTGCGAAAGACCTCCGACGGGCTGCGGCCCATCACCCGCGCGGCCTCCTCCAGCGACGGATCCATGCGCCGCAGCGCACTGCGCAGCGGGATCAGCACGAGCGGATAGGTGAACAGCGTCAGCACGAGGAAGGCGCCCGCGAAGCCGTAGATCGACGGCAGCCGCACACCGAGCAGGTCGGCCAGCGCACCGCGCGGGCCGAGCGCCGACACGAAGAGGTAGGCGCCGATGTAGCTCGGGATGACGAGCGGCAGCGTGGCGAGCGTGGCCCACGCGCGGCGCCCCGGCAGGTCGGAGCGCACGGTCAGCCACGCGAGTGGGACGGCGATCGCGATCGCCGCCACGGTGACGGCCGCCGCGAGGCCGAGGCTGCGGGTGATGAGGCCGAGGGTACGGCTGGTGAGGACGGCGTCGCGCGCGGCAGCGCCATCTTCGAGCACCGCGATGACGAGGTACAGCGCCGGCAGCGCCGCCGCGAGCCCGATCGCCAGGCCGAGCCCGAGCAGGAGGAGCGGCGGCCGGCGCGCGCCGCGCAGGCGCGCCGCCGGCGGCAGGCGGCGTCCGAGCGCGCGTCCGGCGGCCGCCGCGTCCACGGCCCTACAGGGCTCCCGTCTCTCGCATGAGCTTCAGCGTGCCCTGCAGGTCGCCGAGCTTCGCGAGGTCGATCTCCGGCGCCGGGACGTCGCTGAGCGGGACGAGCTCCTTCGGCGCCTGGACGCCCTCGGCGAGCGGGTACTCCTTCGAGCTCTCGGCGAAGTAGCGCTGCGTCTGCGTCGAGAGCATCTGGCGCACGAACGCCAGCGCCCGCTCCCGGTTGTCGGTGGAAGCGAGCACGCCGACGCCGGAGACGTTCACCAGCGAGCCGAGGTCCTCGGGCGGGAAGTGCGCCTTCACCGGGTAGCCGGGATCCTCGGCCTGGGCCTGGGCGACGTAGTAGTGGTTGATCAGCCCGAGGTCGATCTCATCCTCGGCGATGGCGTCGCGGATCGGGATGTTCGAGTCGTACACCTGGACGTCGTTCTGCACCATCCCCTCGAGCCAGCGCTTCGCGACGGCCTCGCCCTCGGCGAGCCGCAGCGCGGTGATGTAGCCCTGCAGCGACGCGTTCGTCGGCGCCCACCCGACGCGGCCCTTCCACTTCTCCTCGGTCAGCTCCAGCGGAGAGTCGGGCAGCTCGGACTCCTCCAGCTCGCGCTTGTCGTAGGCGATCACGCGCGAGCGGCCGGTGACGCCGACCCAGGCGCCGCTGCGCGACCGGTGGGGCTCGCCGACCTTCTCGAGGATGTCGGCCGGCAGCTTGAGCAGCAGGCCCTGCTTCTCGACGGCGTCGAGCGAGCCGGCGTCCTGCGCGAAGAACAGGTCGGCGGGCGAGTTCTGGCCCTCCTCGATGAGCGTCGCGGCCAGCGACGGGCTGTCGCCGAAGCGCGGCTGGACGTCGACCCCGGAGGCCGCTTCGTACTGGTCGATCGCGGGGCCCATGATCGGCGCGATCCGGCCGGAGTAGAGCGTGAGCACGTCCTCGTCGTTGGAGCCACCGCACGCCACGAGCCCGATCGACAGCGCCACGAGCGCGGCAAACGCTGCAAGACGGCTGCGAACTATCATCCCCGGGCGCTCTCCTCTTGGTCGTTCGGCCTGGTGCGGCGGCGAAACTTAGGTAAGCCTAACGCGAAGGATGCCGACCCGCCGACTGCTCTGCGCCGCGCTCGCCTGCGCCGGCCTCGCCGCCGCCTCGCTGGCGATCGCCGCCGAGCCGGTCTACGACGCGTGGGCGTGGCTCGTCTGGGGACGCGAGCTGGCGCAGCTCGATCTCGATGTCACGAGCGGGCCATCCTGGAAGCCGCTGCCCGTCCTGCTCGCCGCGCCGCTGTCGCTCGCCGGTGACGCGGCGCCGCAGCTCTGGCTCGTGCTCGTGCGCGGCGCGTGGCTGCTGTCGTTCGTGCTCGCGGCCGCGCTCGCCTACCGCCTGGGCACCGGCTGCCCGCGCTGGGCTCGCAGCGCCGGCGCGGCATTCGCCGCCGCCAACCTGGCGCTGCTGTCTGACGCGGTGACGCCGTGGGGCCGGCAGGCGGCCGCCGGCATGTCCGAGCCGCTGCTCGTCGCGCTCGTCCTCGGCGCCGTCGACGCGGCGCTGCGCGACCGGCCGCGGGCGGCGCTCGCGCTCGGCGCGGCCGCTGCGCTCGTGCGCCCCGAGGCCTGGCCGCTGCTCGCGCTGTACGGATTGTGGTGCTGGCGGGCGCGGCCGCGCACGCGCGCGCTGGGCGTCGGGTTCGCGCTGGGCGTGCCGGCGCTGTGGCTTGCGCCGGAGCTGCTCGCAGCCGGTGGCGGCGGCGCCGAGCGCGCTCAGCGCGGCACGAGCGATCCGCTCGAGGCGCTGGGATGGGCCTTCGCGCTGCCGCTCCTCGTCGCGTGGCCGCTGGCGCTGCTCGCGCTACGCGACCATGCCGCGCGGGTGCTCGCAGCCGGGTCGCTGCTGTGGATCGCGACGGTCGCGGCGATGACGACGATCGGCTTTGCGGGGCTGCCGCGCTTCTGCACCCCGGCGGCGGCGGTCGCCGGCATCCTCGGCGGCGCGGGGCTCGCGGTGGCGCTC
>JAHWJM010000341.1 GCA_019348435.1 Actinomycetota bacterium | reverse complement strand
AGGAAGTCGCCGAGCTGACCGGCATGGAGCCCGACAAGGTCGTGGAGCTGCGGGGTTGGGCGCAGCCGCCTGTCTCGCTCGAGCAGCCCGTCGGCGATGACGGCGCTTCGGTACTGGGGGATCTGCTCGCCGACGACAGGCCGTCGCCCTTCGAGTGCGTGACTGCCGGTGTGGACCGCCGCGTCGTGCGGTGGCTGCTGGGCACGCTCGACGAGCGCGAGCGACGGGTTCTCGAGTTGCGCTACGGCCTGGACGGACAAGAGCCCTGCTCGACGTCCGAGGTCGGCCGAAAGCTCAACGTCTCCGGCCAACGCATCCGGCAGCTCGAATCGCGCTCGCTGGAAAAGCTCGAGCGCATCGCGACCGCGCGCGACCTGCGCGAGGCACTCTAGATGGGTGAGGACTGCGAGCAGGAGCTCGAGGAACTGAAGGCGAGCGTCTCGTTCGATCGCCTCGGCCTGCACGCGCTCTCGTCAGGCTAAGCAGCGGGGTCGGGGCGGCGGCGCGGGGCTCGTTTTGTGGCCTTCTGCCTGTAGGCGTTCAGAAACGCGGTGTGACTGTCGCGGCTGGCGGTGATGACGGCGGCGAGCTCGTCGAGGTTGCGACGCCCTTCGGGCGTCAGGCGGTAGAACCGTCGTCGCGGACCGCCGGCGGGCCTCCTCCAGCGTGACTGAAGCCACCCCTTGCGATCGAGCTCTCGCAGTACGCGGTACAGCGCGCCGGGATCGGCGCGGACGCGGTGCTCCTCGAGCGCCCGGCGCAACTCATAGCCATACGATGCCTCTCGCTCGAGCAGCAGCACCAGCAGCCAGGCTGCGAGCAGCTCGCGGCCGACAGTTGGCGCTGGCGCGTCGCGCGGTGGCGCCGCATCGTGGCCTGCGTGGTCGCTGCCGTCGACCGGTAGGTGCTCGTCGCCGTTTGACTGTTGTGACGGCTCGTGCGGTTCTTCGCTCCCGAAGAGCTCGCTGCTGGTCGAGGCGTGCCCGGCATGCGCGCGCTGGTATCCGCGTAGGAACGTCTCGTGCAGTTGCCAGGTCGCCGTGATGTCGGTGGCCAGCTCGGCGAGCCTGCGCCGGCCCTTCCGCGTCAGACGGTAGGAGCGCCGCCGCGGCCCTGCTTGCGGTTCCGTCCAACGCGACGTGACCGCGCCGTCGCGCTCCAGCGCCCGCAGCGTGCGATAGGCAAGACCCGCGTCGACGCTGATCCCGCGGTCGCTCAGGCGCCCAAGCAGCGCCCGCCCGTAGCTTTCGCCGTCGCGCAGCAACAGCAGCAGCCACGCCGTCAAGGGCACTTTGTCGCGACGGGATGTTGTGGCTGCGAAGGAGCGGGCGGGCATCGGATTTCGCATTCGAACTGCTCGGCGCTGGCCCTAAGGTATATGTCTCAGACACATAACCCAAATTTCAAACTCCGGCGCCGCCGCTGTCGCCCGGGCCAAGCGCGTCGGCCACGAGGCACCAGCGCGCGGGCCGGCCTCAGCGCGGTGATGGATCGTCGCTGCCGGCCGCGCTGACGTGGCCGTGCTCGGCGTGCTCGTAGGCCTGCAGGTAGCGGTCGTGCGAGTCGCGGATCGCGGCGATCAGTCGCGCGATCTCGTCGAGGTTGCGTCGGCCCCTCGGCGTGAGGCGATAAAACCGCCGTCGTGGCCCGGCGCGAGGCTGCATCCAGCGCGACTGCACCCAGCCGTCGGCCTCCAGTCGTCTGAGCATCCGATACAGCGCCGTGGGATCGGGGCTCAGGCGCTGCGCGTCGAAGTCGCGCCGCAAGTCATACCCGTAGGTCGCGCCGGCGTCGAGATGCAACAGCAGCCATCCGGCCAGCAGCTCCTTGTGCGGTCGCAGGGACTGCGTCGTCGGGGCCGAGGCCGGCGTCGTGTCGGGAGTCGGCGCCGGGCCGACACGCGGTACGGGCGGCGCCGCTTCGTCGACGGCGGCGGGCTCGTTGCCGCGGCGCGCGACGGCTTGCTCGTGCGCGTGCAGGAAGGTGCTGTAGGCGTCGCGCATCGCGGCGATCAAGGCGGTGGTCTCGCGCAGCGCCGAGCGCCCCTCGGCCGTGAGGACGTACACGCGCCGCTCAGGGCCCTCGACGCGATCCGACCAGCGCGACGCCACCCATCGATCACGCTCGAACTTGCGCAGCCATCGATACAAGCTGGTTGCCTGCAGATCGACGCCGCGCGCGCGCAGCTCCGGGTACAGCTTGTAGCCATGCATCTCGCCGCCATCGAGCAGCAACAGCGTCCACGCCGTCAACAGCTCGCTGTGAGGGCGAAGCCCCCGCGCCGAAGAAGATGTCATCGGTAAGGACCAAGCGGTGCCCAAGCGGCCCGTCCAGCGGCTCACAGGCAGCAGGACCGGCCGGTCCACGGCGCGGGCGGCACGGCGCCCGGCCGCGCGACAGCTAGGTCAACGCGCGGCCTCGAGCTTTCTCAGGCGCTCGTCAAGCTCCGTGATGGCCTGGTCGAGCTTGAGCTCGCGCTCAGACAGCGTGCTGGCGCCGCCGCAGCCGCAGCTGCCGGCCGCGACCTCGCGCTCGGACACCGCGCTGGCGCTGCCGCAGCCGCAGCCGCCGGCCGCGACCTCGCGCTCGGAGTTCGTTTCGATCGTGGTGGTTGTGCCACATCCGCACTGACAAGCCATGTCATACCTCTCTCTCTGCCGTCTACGGTTCGGGAACGTCGTCAAGGCAGCCACAGAACGACCCGTGGCCGCAACAGTCGGGGTTTGCAAAGGCGCTCTTGCCCGCGGCATAGTCCGCGAGCTGATCGCGGAACGCGTGGAGCTCGCTGATGCGCTCGTCGATCTCCACGATCTTGCGTTCGAGCAGCCGCGCAAGCTCCGGAAGCGTCTCGCCGCAGCCGCCCTCGGCCGCCGCGAGAAGTCCCCGGATCTCCTCGAGCGACAAGCCGAGCGTCTTGGCCTGCTGGATGAATCGAAGCCTGCCCTCATCGGCGACGCTGTACAGGCGGTAACCCGCCGCGCTGCGCTGCTCGGCAGGCACCAGACCGATCCGGTCGTAATACCGGATCGTGCGGCTCGGGAGCCCCACGCGCTCAGCCACCTGCTTGACCGTGATTGCCACGCAACAAGGATAGACCTGACACTCGAGTGTCAGGTCAAGCGACAAACGCGATCGCCTTCGGCGCGGCCCTCACGCCCGCGCTGCTGCTGACAGCAGGCGCGGCGCCGACGAGATCGCGTGGCGGCGTCGAGCTGCTGGTGGCCGAGGTCGAGGGTCAGCCGCCCTGCTTTGCATTGGGATTCCGTCGCAAATCATCGTGCTTCGTTGTATGGTTGCGGTGGCTCGCCACCCGCGTGAGCGGGACGTGAGACGTTGATTGGCTCGGGGCACGGGCGTGGTGTTCTCGCTACGCGCTGGATCCGCCATCTCTCCTTGCAATCGAGATAGGGATCAGATGCCGCAGACCAGTAGTC
>JAHWJM010000340.1 GCA_019348435.1 Actinomycetota bacterium | reverse complement strand
AAGGAGTACGGCTGGCTGAGCGAGCAACAGTTCGTGGACGCGGTGGCGGTGGCGATGATTACGCCGGGGCCGGTGGTAATCACCGTCGCGTTCATCGGCTTCCTCATCGGCGGCTTCAAGGGGGCCAGTGTGGCGGCGCTGGCGCCTTTCCTCGAAGCGGGCGTGGAGGTCCTGCCGGTTCGGGCCAAGGAAGGCGGGCTAGACCTCGCCGCCCTGCTCGGCTAGGATCCCCGCGGACCGGCGGTGGCGGACGGGGCGCGAGACGGCCGCGCGTGAGATCGATCCCCCCGCCCGGCCCCCCGTCGATCGGGGATGCCTCGTCGCCACCGCCCCGATCCTCAGGAACGACAGAGTCGCCGGCCACGGTCGTCGCGCCCCCGGTGTCGCCCCCGGCCGCTGGCCGGGCTCGGGACGGCCCCCACGGCCGGGTCGTGGTCGATTCGCCGACCACGGGCGGTGAGGTGCGTGGATCGCGGGACGCAGGCCCGGCTTACGCGTCGCGGCCCACGGCGCGCCGCTTGCTGGCCATCCGTCCAGAGGGAGGCAGCCGTGGATCTGTTCGTCGCCTACGCCTACCAGGACGATGACTACGCCGGCGGGCTGGAGGAAACCTTCTCGGCTCAGGGACTCGTCGTCGGCGAGCCGCTGGCGCTCTGGCCGGGGCAGCAACTCTTGCCGGAGATCGACCGGCGGCTCCACGAGGCCGGCGTTCCCGCCGATCCCGACGACTTCCTCCTTGCCGCACCCGGCCGGGAGGCGCCTCCCGAGGCCCATGGTGCCACCGTGGTCCACCCCGGCGCTTCCACCGGTGCCCGTCGTTGGCCGGCGGAGCGCTGGGCCGCGGTCGCCACCGCCGAGGTTGCCGCCGGCCGCCCGGTGGTGGTGACGGGCTCGGCCGTGGAGCGTCCGTTGGCCGAGGAGGTGGCGGCGTCGGCGGGCGTGCCCGCCGGCTCGGTGCTGGCCGGCCGTACCGACCTGCTCGACCTGTTGGCCGTGGTCGACGCCGCCGAGCGGGTGGTCTGCGGCGACACCGGCGTGGCCCACGTGGCCACCGCTCTGGCCGTCCCGTCGGTGGTGATCTTCGGCCCCACCTCGCCGGCGGAGTGGGGCCCGCCCGCCTCGGGCCCTCACCGGGCGCTGTGGGCGGGCCACACCGGCGACGCGCTGGCCGAGGAGCCCTTCCCCGGGCTGTTGGACGTGTCGGTCACCGACGTGGTCGCCGCGCTGGCCGACCTGCCGCAACGGTGCCGCTCGTGACGGTGCACGAACGGAGGACGACGGCGGAGGGCGGACTGGTCCGCCCTCCGCACCTCCGCTGACGGGTCAGCTGACCTCGAAGACCACCCGCATCCCCTTGAAGAAGTGGGGGACGCCGTCGGGCTCGTCGACGAAGCAGCCCATGCCGTAGACACCGGGCTCGAGCTCGGCGTTGACCACCGCGTCCTCACCGGGCGCGGCGTCGCTGCTCTGGCCGATCTCCTCCTCCACGAGCTGCGGGACGCTGCCGTCCTCGAATGCCTGCTCGGCCTGCTCGGCGGTGGTGCCCTCCTTGAACTTGAGGATGCTCATGTGGTGGGGAAACTCCCCTTCGTTGGTCATGACGAAGGCGACCTTCTCGGCGGGCACGTCGCCGTCGATGGTGAACTCGAAGTCAGTGGCGGTTACGGCCACTTGGGTGGCGTCGGAATCCGGCGTCTGGGGCGCCGCCTCTTCCTCTTCCTCCTCGCCGGCGGCGGCGCCGGGGCAGTTGTCGGCCTCCCAGGCCTCGACCCTTTCGATGGCCTCGGTGACCTCGGGGTCGCCGAAGGCGTTCATCCCCTGCTCGCCGAGCTTCTCGACCACGAGGTCGACGTCCTCTTTGATCTCGTCCGGTGCCGCCTCGCTCAGCCCTTGCAGCTGCTCGGGCGTGGGGGGGCCCTCCTGCTCGTCGAGCTCAGCGCTCGCCTCGCAGTAGGCCAGCGTGGCCTCGTCGGCCTGCTCGGCCTCGGTGGTGCTCGTGGTCGAGCTCGTGGTCGTGGTCGCCGCCTCTTCAGTGTCGTTGCCGCACGCGGCCACGGCGAAGAGGCCGACCGTCGCTACCGCTATCAGTGTCCTGAACCTGCGCATGGGAAATCCTTTGTCTCGAGGCGGCAGCGAAACCGACGCGAGACGGGAGGGTGCCCACGTGTGTGCCCCGCCCCGCTTGCAATCGACGCCCCGCCTGCTCCTGTGACCGCCTCCGCCGGCGGCCACCGGCGGCCAGGGTGGCCGCCGGTCGTCCGTGCTCGTGTGAGCGCCACGCATCGTAGCCACGCGCCGGCGCCGGCATTCCACATCGTCCTGGCGGCGGAAGGGTTGGTGGACCGCGCCACCTTCCGGCCGCCAGAACGATGGCTGGCCGTTACCGTCCGTCAGGACGCGGTCGAGCTGGCGTCGATGGCCTGGCCGCCGCCGTTGGTGCCCACCTCGATCTTGCGAGCCTTGGCTCGCTCGGCGACGGGGATGGTCACGGTCAGCACTCCCTGGTCATAGCGAGCCTCGATGCGATCGGGGTCGAGCCCTTCACCCAGGAACAGCTGGCGACTGAACGAGCCCTGGGGGCGCTCGGCGACCAGCACCTCGACGCCATCGCCGGCCTGCCACGACCGGTCGGCCCTCACCGTGAGGGCGTTCTTCTCCACCGTGAGGTCGATGGACTCGGGGTCGACGCCGGGGAGGTCGAACTGGACCACGAAGTGCTCGTCCTCACGGTAGGCGTCCATGGGCATGGCCGAGGCCCGGCGTTCGCCGGCGAGCTGCTGAGTCAGGCGGTCGATGTCACGGAACGGATCGAAACGCATCAACATGGTTGTCACCTCCGTCGGGGCGTTGCCACTGCTGTGTATGTACCGCTTTCCGGGGAAGTTGACAACCCCTGGCTCAGCTTCCTGCACGAAGCGACGAGCAGGTCCGGGAAGGGCTTCAGCGGGGTGGCGATCGCCGGCGGGACGGCTCCGGGTGCGGGCCCCACTGCAGGATCGCCGTGGGCGTGGTGCGCAGCGGAGGTCGCAGACCGGTCTCCGCCCGTACGAGCCACGACGACAGCAGCCCGCGGAGCTCCTTTCGCACCGCCGCGGTGTCGGGCAGGAGCAGGCCCTTGCGGTACTCGCGGGCGGCGTGGGCGAGGGTGTCGAAGCGCACACGGACAGGAACCTCGACGACCTCCACCTCGGCGGTGATGCCCAGCTCGGCCAGAACGGCCACGGCGTCCAGATAGGTCGGCGCCGGCGACCGCCGGGTTCCGTGGAAGTGACGCCAGAAGGGCTCAGAGACGGCGTCCTGGCCCATGGCGGTCATGGAGAGCAGGGCCCGCCGGCCGGTGACGGCGTCGAGCTGGCGGAGGAAGGGAGCGGCGTCCTCTACCACGGGCAGAACGTAGGAGCACAGAGCGACGTCGGCTCGGTCGACCTCCACCTCTGGCCAGGAAC
>JAHWJM010000033.1 GCA_019348435.1 Actinomycetota bacterium | reverse complement strand
AGCGCCACGCGCACGAGGCCGCCGAGCGCGATCGCGGCGCCCATCGCCATGAGCGGGACGGTGTTGGAGATGAGGTGGCCGAAACCGGCGTGCAGGAACGGCGCCGCGAGGATCTCCGGCAGGCCGTCGACCTCGCGTGGGTGGATGCCGTAGCTGTCGAGGCGATGGTCGGCGGCGATGTCGACGAGCTCGAGCGTCCACATCAGGCCGACCATCGCGGCGACGAACAGCAGGCCGTTCGTCCGGTCGATCCCGAGGCGCTCTGACATACGCCGAACGCTACCGGGGCGTACGGTTGCGCCCGAGCGATGGCCGACCTCGCGACAGATGACCCCCGCGGCGCCCGCTGGGAACGGCGGATGCGCGGGCCCGTGCTCGTGGCCGCCGCCGCCGCCGTGCTGCCGCTGCTGGCGCTGCACCTCACCCACCCCCACGGCCCGCTGGCGGCCGTCGAGAACGGCGGGCACTGGGTCGTCTGGCTGACGTTCATGGTCGAGGTCGCAGTGATGCTCTGCGTCGTGCGCGACCGCCGCGCCTGGGTCGACGGGCATCGCTTCGAGCTGCTCGTCGTCGCCGCGTCCTCGCCGCTCGTCCCGCTCGCGCTCGCCGTGGCGCCGGCGCTGCGGCTGCTCATCGTGCTCAAGCTCTTCAAGACGCTGAAGCTCGCCAAGGCGATCAAGCTCGCGAAGCTCGGCAAGAGCGTGAGGCTGCTGCGCCGCAAGCTCTCGCTCGAAGGCACGGCGTCGGTGGCGCTCGGGGTCCTGGCGCTGGTGCTGGCGGCCGTGACCGTCGCCTACATGCTGACGGGCTCGTCGGCGTTCGAGGGCGCCGAGGGCACGGTCGTGCTCATCGCGAGCGGGATGCTCGCGACGTTCGGCGTCAACCACCTGCGTCTGCGTGCGGCGCAGGCCTGATCAACCCGCGAAGTGCGGCAGGATCTCGCTCGCGTAGAAGTCGACGAAGCCGTCGTGCCGCGGGCCGATGTGCCCGACGTGGATCTCATCGAAGCCGGCGTCGACGAAGGCCTCGATCGCGGCGATGTGCTCCGCGGGATCGGGTCCGCAGGGCAGCGCGGCGGAGATCTGCTCGCGCGTGACGAGCTCGGACGCCTGCTCGAAGTGGCGCGGAGACGGGAGCACCTGCGCGAGTTCTCCGGATAACCCCTCGTTCGGCCACAGGCGGTGCGCCGTCCGCACGCACTCGTCGCGGTCCTCGCCCCAGCAGACCTTCAGCCCGCCCGAGATCGGACCCGTGCCGCCGGCTTGGCGATAGCTCTCGATCGCGTCGCGGTCGGGACCGACCGTGATGTAGCCGTCCGCGATCCGGCCGGCGAGCGCGATCGACTTCGGGCCGAAGCCGGAGACGAGGATCGGCGGCGGCGCCTCGGGCAGCGAGTACAGCCGCGCGTGCTCGAGCGTGTAGTGGCGGCCGTGGTGGCTCTGAAAGCCGCCCTGCCAGAGCAGGCGCATGACCTCGACGGCCTCCTCGAGCATCTGCAGGCGTACGTCGGCCTGCGGCCAGCGATCGCCGAAGACGTGCTCGTTGAGCGCCTCGCCGCTGCCGACGCCGAGCCGGAAGCGGCCGGGCATCAGCGTCGAGGTGGTCGCCGCCGCGTGCGCGATGATGCCGGGATGGGTGCGGACCGTCGGGCAGGTGACCGCGGTCATCCAGCGCATCGACGTCGTCACCGCGGCCGCCGCGCCGAGCACCGACCACACGAACGGGCTCTGGCCCTGCGCGTCGTTCCACGGATGGAAGTGATCGGAGATCCAGGCCGATCGAAAGCCGGCGCGCTCCGCATGCGCGGCGGCGTGCACGATCTCCGGCGCGGTGCGCTCCTCGCAGGAGAAGAAGATCCCGATCTCGGCCACGGCGCGCGCAGTACCCCGCCGGCAGCGGCCCGCAACCATCGACGGGGCGCGCCGCGCCGCCGCCGCCTACTTGATCTGGTCGTAGATGCTGAACAGCGGCAGGTACATCGAAATCACGATGAACCCCACGATGCCGCCGACGAAGACGATCATCACGGGCTCGAGGATCGAGGTCAGGACCTTGACGGTGGACGCGACCTGGTCCTCGTAGAAGTCGCCGATCTTCGAGAGCATGGTCGTCAGGGCGCCGGTCTCCTCGCCGACCTTGACCATGTGGCCGATCATCGCGGGGAAGATCGGCGAGTCCATGATCGGCTGGGCGATCGTGCCGCCGGCCTTGACGCTCGTCATGACGCTGGCCATCGCCTCCTCGACGACGATGTTGCCGGCCGTCTGCGAGGTGATGTCGATCGCCTGCAGCAGCGGCACGCCGGCGCCCATGAGCGACGAGAACGTGCGCGACCATCGGGCGATCGCGACCTTCTGGAAGATGTCGCCGATCTTGAACGGCACGCGCAGCAGGAAGCGCTGCCACAGCGCCCGGCCCTTTGGCGTCTTCTTCCACTTCAGGAAGGCGAACGAGCCCCCGATCGTGCCGGCGATCAGCAGGTACCAGTAGCCGGTGACGACGCCTGAGATCGCCATCACGAACTTCGTCATGGCGGGCATCTCCGACCCCGCCCCGAGCTCTTCGAAGACGCCCGCGAACACCGGCACGATGAAGGCGATCATGCCGAGCATGACCGCCATGGCGAACACGAGGATCACGATCGGGTAGGCCATCGCCGACTTGACCTGGCGGCGCAGCGACTCGTCCTTCTCGAGCTGATCGGCGATGCGCAGCAGCGACTCCTCGAGCATGCCGCCCGTCTCGCCGGCGCGCAGCATCGCCACGTAGAGCGGGGTGAAGGTCTTCGGATGGCGCGCGAGCGCATCCGACAGCGGCAGCCCGGCCTCGACGTCCTTGCGGACCGCCACGAGCTGCTCGGCGAGCTTCTTGTTCTCCGTCTGCGCCTCGAGCACGTACAGCGCGCGCAGGATCGTCATGCCGCTGGAGACCATCGTCGCAAGCTGGCGCGTCATGATCGACAGGTCTCCGAGCTTGATCCGGTTGGCCCCCGGCAGCTCGATGTCCTTCTTGGCGCGGCTCTTGTCGGCGATGTCGAGGACGATCAGCCCCTTGCCCTTCAGCTGATCGGCGACGGACTGCTTGGACTCAGCTTCGACCTCGCCCTTGGACTCCGTGCCGCCGAGGTCGATCGCCTTGAAGACGTAGGTGCTCATCAGGCGGCGAACGAGCCGGCGCCGAGCAGCCGGCGCAGCTCGTCCGGGGTCGAGGACCGCGACTCCGCCAGCTTCTGCGTGATCTTGCCCGCCCGCACGAGCGTCGCCAGCGCGGCATCCATCGTCTGCATGCCGATCGATGCGCCGGTCTGCAGCGAGGAGTAGATCTGGTGGGTCTTGCCCTCGCGGATGAGGTTGCGGATCGCCGCCGTGGCGAGCAGCACCTCGCACGCCGCGACGCGCCCGGCACCGTCGGCGGTCGGCAGCAGCTGCTGGGTGATGACGCCCTGCAGCGCGACGGCGAGCTGGACACGCACCTGCCCCTGCTGCTCGGCCGGGAAGACGTCGATGATGCGGTCGATCGTCTGCGGCGCGTCCTGCGTGTGCAGCGTCCCGAAGACGAGGTGGCCCGTCTCGGCCGCGGTCAGCGCCGTGTGGATCGTCTCCAGGTCGCGCATCTCGCCCACGAGGATCACGTCGGGGTCCTGGCGCAGGGCGGCCTTCAGGCCGGCTGCGAACGACTGCGCGTCGGAGCCGATCTCACGCTGGTTGACGATGCACTTCTTGTGGCCGTGGAGGAACTCGATCGGGTCCTCAATGGTCATGATGTGCTCTTCGCGCGTCGCGTTGATCTCGTCGATGACCGCCGCCAGCGACGTCGATTTGCCCGAGCCGGTGGGCCCCGTGACGAGAATCAATCCGCGCGGCCGCTTGGCGAGCTCGTGGATGACGACCGGCAGCCCGAGCTGTTCGACGGTCTTGATCTCGAACGGGATCAGCCGGAAGGCGGCCCCGATCGCGGAGCGCTGGTAGTAGGCGTTGACACGAAAGCGGGCGCGTCCCGGGATCGAGTAGGCGAAGTCGATCTGCCAATCCGTCTCCAGGCGCTGGCGCTGGTCGTTGGTGAGGATCGCGTAGATCGTCTCGCGCGTCTGCTCGGTGGTCATGACGGGGTAGTCCTCCAGCGGCTGGAGGCGTCCCCGGACCCGTACGGTGGGATGCGCGCCGGCCGTGAGATGCAGGTCGGAGGCGTTGCGCTCGATGACCTCGAGCAGCAAGTCGGCGAAATCGAGGCTCATTACGCCCGGCTATCGACGCGGGCGGCGGGGCACAACGGCTTATCGCGCCGAAACGGACGACCGTATGATCTGCGACACGGATGGCTGACCCCAAGACGCGTACGCGCCCCCGCCCGGGGCCGACGGGCTCCGACTCGCCGGGCGAGCGCCCTCCCTGGCGGGTCGAGGGCGAGCGCGACGACGACACCGCTTCCGACGAGCGGCGCAAGGGCCGCTTCGGCATCTCCTCGCCCCCGGGCTCGCGCCGCTTCTGGCGCTTCCTGCTCGTGCTGCTCGTGCTGAACATCGTCCTCGCCCAGCTCATCCCGTCCAGCGAGGACGAGCGCCTCGACGTCCCCTACACGTACTTCCGCGAGCAGGTCAAGGCAGGCAACGTCCAGGAGGTCAACGCCCGCAACGACGTCATCCAGGGGCAATTTCGCAAGGCGGTGAAGTTCGAGGACAACGAGCCGGAGACGCGCTTTGAGACCGTCCGCCCTGCGTTCGCCCAGGACGACGAGCTGCTGCAGCTGCTGCTCGACGAGGACGTCGAGGTCAACGCGCGGCCGATCGACGAGGGTCGCTCGGTGCTGCTGACGCTGCTGCTCTCCTTCGGCCCCTTTCTGTTGATCCTCGCGCTGATCGTCTACTTCATCCGCCGCAGCGGGGCCGGTGGCGGAGCGCTCGCGCTCGGTCGTTCGAAGGCCAAGCGCTACGACGCCTCCACCACCCGCGTGAGCTTCGAGGACGTCGCCGGGATCGACGAGGTCGAGGACGAGCTCAAGGAGATCGTCGACTTCCTCAAGAACCCCGACCGCTACCGCAAGCTCGGCGCCGCCTTCCCGAAGGGCGTGCTGCTGTCCGGCCAGCCGGGCACCGGTAAGACGCTGCTCGCGCGCGCGGTCGCGGGTGAGGCGGACGTGCCGTTCTTCTCGCTGAGCGCCTCCGAGTTCATCGAGATGGTCGTCGGCGTCGGCGCCTCTCGCGTGCGCGACCTCTTCGAGCAGGCCAAGAAGGCGGCGCCGGCGATCATCTTCATCGACGAGCTCGACGCGATCGGGCGCGCGCGCGGCGGCGGCGGCGGCGGCTACGGGGGCGGCAACGACGAGCGCGAGCAGACGCTCAACCAGATCCTCACCGAGATGGACGGCTTCACCGGCTCGGAGGGCGTCATCGTGCTGGCCGCGACGAACCGTCCCGAGGTGCTCGACGCGGCGCTGCTGCGCCCCGGACGCTTCGACCGCCGCCTGACGGTCAATGCCCCCGACAAGGACGGCCGCATCGAGATCCTGAAGATCCACACGCGCTCGGTGCCGCTCTCCGACGACGTCAACCTCGCGCGCGTGGCGTCCTCGACGCCCGGCATGGTCGGCGCCGATCTGCGCAACCTCATCAACGAGGGGGCGCTGATCGCCGCGCGCCGCGGCCACGACACCGTCAGCGCCGCCGACCTCGCCGACGCGCTCGAGCGCATCGTGCTCGGCGCCGAGCGCAAGATCACCCTCTCGGCCGAGGAGCGCGAGCGGACCGCCTACCACGAGTCCGGCCACGCGGTGCTCGGGATGCTCGAGCCCGGCGCCGACCCGGTGCGCAAGGTCTCCATCGTCCCCCGTGGCCGCGCTCTCGGCGTGACGTTCCAGTCGCCGTCGGCAGATCGCTACGGCTACGACGCGCGCTATCTCGAGGGACGCATCGTCGGCGCGCTCGGCGGCCGGGCGGCGGAGGAGCTCGTCTACGGGAACGTCACGACCGGCGCCGAGTCCGACCTCGAGCAGGTGACGTCGATCGCGCGCCAGATGGTCGGGCGCTGGGGCATGTCGGACGTCATCGGGCTCGTCTCGGTGATCCCGGCGCCCGGCGAGGAGCCGCACTTCGGCCCCGGCGGGTCGGTGCAGGTGTCCGACGATACGCGGGAGTTGGTGGATCGTGAAGTGCGCCGCATCGTCGAAGGCTGCTATGACCGCGCGCGGCGGATGCTCGCCGAGAACCGCGATCGCCTCGAGTCGCTGACGCAGGCGCTGCTCGAGAAGGAGACGCTCGACGAGGACGACGCGTACCGCGCGGCCGGCTTCGAACGCGACTCCGCGGCCGGCGACGCAGACGAGCCCGCCGCGCTGCCCGAGGCGCCCGAGACGCCGCCGGCTCTGCCGCCGGCGCCCTGAGCGAGGGGCGGTTAGCCCGCGCCCCGGCGGCCTCAGCCCTCGACCGGCGCGGCGCCGGTTCCGGTCACCCGCGTGACCTCGGCGATCGAGGTCATGCCGTGGCGGACCTTCTCCAGGCCGTCGTCGCGCATGAGCCGCATGCCCTGGCGCACGGCGACGTCGGCGATCTCCGGGCCGGCGGCGCGAGCGAGCGTGAGCTTGCGGATCTCCTCGCTGATGACCATGACCTCGTAGAGGCCGATCCGCCCCTTGTAGCCGGTGTGGTTGCAGCGCGAGCAGCCCGCCGGCTCGTAGGCCTCCATGTCGAACTGGCTGCGGATGCCGTTGGCTCGCAGGACGTCGGCGGTGATGATGCCGCGCTCCTTGCAGTGCTGGCAGAGCTTGCGCGCCAGGCGCTGGGCCACGACGCAGTCGATCGCGGAGGCGACGAGGAACGGCTCGACGCCCATGTCGACGAGCCGCGTCACGGCGCTGGCGGCGTCGTTCGTGTGCAGCGTGGAGAGCACGAGGTGGCCGGTCAGCGCCGACTCGATGGCGATCTGCGCTGTCTCTTGGTCGCGGATCTCGCCGACCATGATGATGTCGGGATCGGCGCGCATCATCGAGCGCAGGCCGGTGTGGAAGTGCAGGCCCGCCTTGGGGTTGACCTGCACCTGGGTGATCCCCTCGAGCTGGTACTCGACCGGGTCCTCGATCGTGATGATGTTCTTCTCGATCGTGTTCAGCGCGGCGAGCGCCGCGTAGAGCGTCGTCGACTTCCCCGAGCCGGTCGGGCCGGTGACCAGCACGGCACCGAAGGACTGATGAAACGCGCGCTCGAAGCGCTCGCGCTCGGGCGCGGCCATCCCGAGCTTTTCGAGCTCCATGACGATCGCGCTCTTGTCGAGGATCCGGATGACGACCGATTCGCCGTGCACGCTGGGCAGGGTCACGACGCGCAGGTCGATGTGGTGGCCGTCGATCGTGAGCCCGACACGGCCGTCCTGCGGGATGCGCCGCTCGGAGATGTCGAGGTCGCTCATGATCTTCACGCGGCTGATGACGCCGAGCACCATGCGCCGCTGGACAGTCGCGGTCTCGACGAGCACGCCATCGATGCGAAAGCGCACGCGCATCTCATGGCCGTTGGGCTCGAGGTGGATGTCCGACGCGCCCTGCTCGGCGGCCTGGGCGATGATCTGGTTGACGAGCCGGATGACGGGCGCGTCGTCAGCGGACTCGCGCAGATCGACGACGTCGGCGGCGGCCTCCTCCTCGTCCTCGTACATGTCCGACGAGACGACGTCGTCGAGATGCGTCAGGCGCGAGATGAGGTTGAGGATGTCGTCGCGGCTCGTGACCGCCGGGCGGATCTCCTTGCCGGTGAGCAGCGCGATGTCGTCGACGGCGAGCACGTTGGCGGGGTCGGCCATCGCGACGAGCAGCGTGCGATCGTCCAGGAAGCCGACCGGAACGGCCTCGTAGCGCTTGGCGGCCGCGATCGAGATGAGGTTCGCCGCGGCCATGTCGGGGTTGAACGTGCCGAGATCGAGGTGGTCGAGGCCGTGGCGCTCCGCGACGGCGCGCGACAGCCCGTCCGCAGTCAGCGCGCCCTGCTCCACGAGCACCTCCTCGGGCATCTTGCCCGTGCGCCGGCCCTCTTCGACAGCGGCCGCGACGCGCTCGCGCGCGACGAGCCCAAGATCGACGATGACGTCGGTCAGGAAGCGGGCCGGGCCGCCGGCGCGGCGCGGGCGCGTGATTCCCGTCGCGTTCTCCGGCTTGGATGTGGTGGGTTTGAGGGGGATGGGCTCAGGAAGCATGAAGCGGGGTTTCCGGCTCGCGCGCGGCCGCACGCATCGAATCCAGCGGCGCCGCCAGCCCGGTCCACAGCGTAAAGCTCAATGCCCCCTGGCGAACCAGGATCTCCAGGCCGTCGATCGTGTCGATTCCCCGCTTGGCAGCCTCTCGAATCAGCACCGTCTCGCCCGCCCTGTAGACCAGGTCGACCACGGTCGTGTACTGCACCAGTTCGTCGGCGGTCAATAGCAGATCCTTGAACGGACTGGACGAACGGTCGAGCCCGACGCTCGTGCAGTTGACCAGCACGTCGGCTGCGATCGGCTCGCGCACGACACGTGCGCCGAGCCCCGCGGCGCGCTCAGCCGTGCGGTTCCAGATCGACACCTCCGCGCCGGCGCGGCCCAGCGCCCAGACGGCGGCGCGTGCGCTGCCACCGGCGCCGAGCACGAGCGCGGAGCGCGTCGGACGGTCGCCGAGCGCGGCGAGCAGGCCGGGCGCATCGGTGTTCTCGGCGGCGATCTCGCCATCCGCACCGAAGGTCAGGGTGTTCGCCGCCCCGATCTCTCGCGCCGCGTCGCTGGCGCTCGTCGCCACGGCGAGCGCCGCCTGCTTGTGCGGGATCGTCACGTTGGCGCCGCGAAAGCCGGCGCCGTGCAGGGCCCGCACCGTGTCCTCGAAGGCCTCCGGCGCGACCGGCAGGCGCTGGTAGCGCGCCAGGCCGGCGGCGCGCATCATCGCCGGCGAGCGGCTGTGGCCGACGGGCCAGCCGAGCACGCCGTAGCGCGGCGCGTCACCATCCGCCGCGTGCTCGCGCGCGGGCTCGCTCAGCACGTCGTGGGCGACTTGTCGCCCGCCTTCGCCCGCGCGCCGGCGTACCGCGCCACGTTGCGGTTGTGCTCCTCGATGGTCGCCGCGAAGACGTGCTCGCCGCACGTGCCGGGCTTCACGACGAAGTAGCGGTACTCCACGTCTGCGGGCGCCGCCGCCGCGCGGATCGACGCGAGCCCGGGATTGCCGATCGGCGTCGGCGGCAGCCCGGCCCGCTTGCGCGTGTTGTAGGGCGAGTCCATCTCCAGCTCGGACTGGCGCAGCGCGCCGCTGGGCTTGTTGAGGGCGTAGCGGGTGGTGGCGTCGATCCCCAGAGGCGTCCCGTCGCTGAGGCGGTTGTAGATGACGGCAGCGATGAGCGGCCGCTCCTTGGCGAGCTGTGCCTCGCGCTCGACCATCGAGGCGATGATGAGCACCTCGTAGCGCGTCAGGTTCTTGCGTCGGGCGCGCTCCATGTTGACGCCGGAGATGTTTTCGCGAAACGCCTTGAGCTGGCGCTCGACGAGATCGCGCGCGGGCGCCCCGACGTTGAGCTCGTAGGTCGCAGGAAACAGGAAGCCCTCCAGCGAACGCGTCCCCTTCGGCACCCCGTAGTCGGATGGGCTGAGCGCCCTGCCGAAGCGGCTGGACGCTTCCATGTAGCTGCCGCGCAGGCCGGCCTTCTTGGCGATCGGCGCGATCTCCCGGCGCGTGCGTCCCTCTGGGATCGTGATGCTCACCGTCGGGCTCGTCTTCGTCGTCTCGGGGGTGCTGAGCGCCTCGATCGCGCTGCTGTAGGTCATGTCCTTTTGCAGGGTGTGCTCGCCAGAGCGCAGTCTGTCGCGCTTGCCCGACAGCGTCGCGCGCACCCGGAAGAAGAACGCCGACTCGACCACGCCGGCCTGCGCGAGCTGCTCGCCGATCTCGCCCGCTCCCGACCCCGGCGGGATCGTCACCTGCACCTGCGCGCCCTCGGCGCTGCCGAACGGCTGGAAGAGCATGAGCGCCCCGATGATGATGACCGCCAGCACCGCCAGCATGAGCAGGGCGACGATCCGCCGCGCCGGTGAGATGCGCCGCCGCCGCGCAGGGCCGGCCGGTGTGTCGCCGGGCGGCGTCACGATCGGGCGCACCGGGCGGCGCGCGCGGCGGATGCCGATCGGCCGCTCGGTCTCGTCGTCCAGCGCGCCGGCAGGCGCGGCTGGCGGCGCCGGCGGATTGGGCTGGATGCGGCGGATGGGGATGCGCTCGTCCCGCCCCGCGCGGGCCTGACGCCCCGGGGCCGGGTTCGGCGTTCGCGCTGGATGGCGGAGGGGGATCCGATCTGCATGCTCGGGCTCGGGCGGGGGCTTCGCGGAAGGTGCGGGTGCGGGTGGTGGCGGTGCGGGTGGTGGCGGTGCGGGTGGTGGCGCAGCGGACGTCGCCGCCGGCGGCGGCTTGCCGGCCCGGCGCGCCTCGCGTTCCAGGCGCGCCCGCTCGCGCTCGGCGGCGCTGCGCTCGGTGCCTGCCGTCGGCTCGTCTCGGCGTGACCTGCTCATATGGCCATGGAGTTCGTCACGAACGCTATCCGGCCTCCCGCCCGGATGGCGTCGGGTCTGCGCCGGCGCGGGCGGCGAGCCAGCCGGTCAGCAGGTGCGCGGCCGCGCGCGAGTCCTCCGACGAGATCGGGTTGCCGGGGTCGCGGCTGGCGAGGAGCGTCGTGAAGCGTTCGTCGTAGAGCTCGACGGGGATGGGCAGGCGCTCGGCGAGGCTTGCCGCCCAGCGCCGCGTCTCCTGCGTCTGCGCCGAGTCGCCGCCCGCGAGCGACAGCGGCAGGCCGACGATGACGCGGTCGACCTCCCGCTCGCGCACGAGGTCGCAGACGCGCCCGAACCCCTTGCGCGTCGCGGGGCGCAGGACCGGCTCGATCGGCGTGGCGAGCGTGCCGGTCGGGTCGCTCAGTGCGCAGCCGCAGCGAGCCGCCCCGTAGTCCAGCGCCAGAACCCGCAAGTCAGTGGGCCAGCGCGGCCTCGATCGCCGCGCGCGCGGCGGCGATCGCCTCAGGCAGCTTGTCCGGGTCACGACCGCCCGCCTGCGCCATCGTGTCGCGCCCGCCTCCCCCGCCGCCGGCGACCGTCGCCGCCGCCTTGACGATCGCGCCGGCCTTCACGCCGCGGGCGACGAGTGCCGGCGTGACCGCCGCGACGAGGTGCACGCGGCCGTCGACCGCCGCGCCGAGCACCGTGGCCGACTGCTCGCCCAGCCGCCCCTTGATCCGGTCGGCGACGTCCATGAGCTCCTTCGCACCGCCCGCGCCGGACACGATCTGCGCGACGACGTCGGCGCCGGCGATCTGCGTCGCGCCGGCGGCCAGTGCCTCGCTGTCGACCGCCGCCGCACCGTTGCCCGATGCCGCGGCCTTCGCCGCCTGCTTGACGCGGTCGCGCAGCTCCGCGACCGCCTCGGGCAGGCGCTCCACCACCGTCTTCAGCAGTGCCGCCGCCTCGCGCGCCTTCGCGTCGGAGGCGCGCAGCTCCGCCACCGCCGCGGGGCCGGTGATCGCCTCGATGCGGCGTACGTTGGCCGCGCTCGAGCTCTCGCTGAGCAGCTTGAAGACGCCGATCTCGGCCGGCGAGCGCACGTGCGTGCCGCCGCACAGCTCGCGCGAGTAGCGCCCGTCGCCGATCTGCACGACCCGCACGACGTCGCCGTACTTCTCGCCGAAGAGCGCCATCGCGCCGAGCGCACGCGCCTCGTCGAGCGTGGTCGTGATCGGCCGCACCGGATCGTTGCGCAGGATCCACTCGTTGACGCGGTCCTCGATCGCCTGCAGGTCGTCGGGCGCGATCCGCTCTCCGTGCGCGAAGTCGAAGCGCAGCTTGTCGGGCCCGACGTAGGAGCCGGCCTGGCGCACATGGGTGCCCAGACGTTCTCGCAGCGCGGCGTGCAGCAGGTGCGTGGCGGTGTGGTTGGCCTGCGTCGCGATGCGTGCCGCGCGGTCGACGCGCGCCACGACGCGCTCGCCGGGGCGTAGCTCCCCGTTCTCGGCGCGGACGACGAGCGCCTGGTCGTCGCCGAGGCGCACGACGTCGACGACGCGTGCGGCGCAGTCGCCCTGCTCGCATTCGACGGTGCCGACGTCGGCGATCTGGCCGCCGCCGGTCGCGTAGAAGGGGGACTCGGCCAGCTTGACGAGCAGGCCGTCGGCGCCGTCGGCGCCGATTACCGCGCCGACCGTCGTGCGCTGCTCGAGCATCTCGTAGCCCGTGAAGTGCGTCTGAAATCCGGCCTCACGCGACAGTGCGA
>JAHWJM010000339.1 GCA_019348435.1 Actinomycetota bacterium | reverse complement strand
CTCTTCCGATCTGGGGCCTTCGTCGTGCAGCAGCCGGCCGGGCTACTGCTCGGTGGCCGGCGCGGGCTCGGGAGACGTCGGTGCTCCCGATTGGCCGAAGAACGAGTGGGCGCACGCGACGCCTGCGACGACACCCGAGGCGGACGCCACGGACACCAGCTGCAGGCCCGGCGTGACGTCACCGGCGGCGTAGACGCCTGGCACCGACGTCAGCCCCTTGCTGTTCACGGCGAGGTAGCCCTCCTCGTCGAGCTCGCAGCCGAGCAGGAACAGCGAACCGCGCGGCGCCGGCGACTGCGACACCGTGATGTTGAACTGGCGCGGCGTCGCCAGCGCGCGCACGACCGGCGTGCGCAGCGCCGGCGGTACGAGCCCGCCGGCGGTCTCCACGAACGCCTGCGTCGCCTCCGGGCGGTCGGTGTGCTTGAGCCGGGCGGTCTGCTCGCGCACGAAGCCCAGGCGCTCCGCACACGACGCGAGGTGCACCGGCAGCGGCATGTAGACCATCGCGATCTGGTTGCCGGCGCCGTCCTCGCCGTGGCGGCGCATGCTCACCGGCACCATCGTCTTCAGCGGCTCCTCGGGCGGCTCGCCGTCGCGCAGCGCGAGGGTTCGCAGCGCACCGGCGACCGCGCTCAGGCCGACGTCGTTCAGGGTTCCGCCGCCGCCGCGAGCGGCGCGCAGGAGGTCGCGCGGCGCGTGGTAGCCGATCAGCGTGCGGCGCGGCCCGATCCGACCGTTGAGCGGCGACCGCGGGGCGGGCGGCAGGACGTCCTCGGCGATCGCGGTGGCGATGAGCTTGGCGGTGCGCGCGGCCGCGCCGGCCGAGCTGCGCGGATGGGCGATCGCGCTCGTGCCCGCCCGCAGCACGTCGACGCCGTCGCCGACGGCGCGCTGCGCGGCATCCAGCGCCCACCCGATCGGCCCGCCGCGGCCCTGCGGGCGAAAGCTCACCGGCGGAGAGGACTCGACGTCGGGCTCGGGGTCGACGATGAGGCGCACGATCTGCAGCGCGGCGATCCCGTCGACGAGCGCGTGGTGGATCTTGCCGATCATCCCGACGCGGCCGTCCTCCAGCCGGGGGACGAGGAAGATCTGCCACAGCGGGCGCGAGCGATCCAGCGGCGTCGACAGCACGGCCGAGCGCAGCGCCTGAAAGGACGCCTCGGTGACGCGATCGTCGGGCTCGGTGAGCTGCACGAGATGCGCTGACAGGTCGAAGCGCGCGTCGTCGATCCAGCGCGGCTCGGTCAGCCCGAGCGGCGAGGGGTCAAGCCTCCAGCGACACCACGGCACCTCGTGCAGCCGTCCCGCGGCGCGCTCGCGCAGCGCCTCGATCGTCGGCCGCGGGCGGTCGCCGTCGGGCTCGGCGAAGACGGCGCTCCACCCGACGTGCATGGGTGACTGCGGAGTGTCGAGGCGAAGGAACGAGCCGTCGAGCGCCGATAGGCGGCGGGTGGACGGCGGGGCGGCGGTGGTCATGCGGTTCCTCCTCGTCCGGCGGCGGTCAGCACGGCGGATCGGCTCTCGTAGGTTCCGAGCGGGCCGGCGGCTGCCGGCGCGACGACGGGTAGCGGCGGGCGCGGCTCACCGGTGTGGGGGCGGGCGCGGCGCAGCGCGAGCAGCTCCTCGTCGATCAGCGCCGCGAGGCGCGTCGCCTCGGGCAGGGCGTCGGGATCGGCGTACAGCCCGAAGTACAGGTGCCCGTCGTAGGGCAGCATCCCGATCGAGACCGTCTGCTCCTCGGCGATCGGGATCACGGGATACAGCTCGTCGAGGCGCATGCCGTGCATGAACAGCACGCTCGGCGGCCCCGGCACGCTGGAGATCGTCAGGTTGAAGCGGCCGGGCTGCACCGCGCGCAGCACCGGCGCGCGCAGGGCGCTGGGCAGCAGCCCGAAGCCGGCGATCAGCGTCTGCGCTCCCTGCGGTCGGGAGCTGTGCTTGAAGCGCGCGGTCTGCCGGCGGACCTCGGCCAGGCGCGCGGCCGGGGAGGCGAGCTGCAGCGGCAGTCGCACCGACGTCACAGAGACGCGATTGCCGAGCGTCGCGGCCTGGTCCGGGCCGCGCATGTTGACCGGCACCATCGCCTTCAGCGGCTCGGCGGGACGGCCCTGCTCGAGCGCCAGCGTGCGAAGTGCTCCCGTGATCGCCGCGAGGCCGACGTCGTTGCGCGTGCCGGGCACGCCGCGGCTGACCGCGCGCACCTCGTCGAGCGCCACGCGATGCTGGACGAGCGTGCGCCGCGGCCCGAGCGGACGGTTCAGCGCGGACTCGGGCGCGTGCGGCAGCAGGTCCTGCGAGAGCGCGTGGACGAGCCGGCCCGCGTCGCGCAGCGCGGCGCCTGCCGTGGCGCGCGGGCGGGTGGCGCAGCGGACGAGATTGCGTGCGGCGCGCGACGCCAGCTCGGTGCTGCGCATGAGCGGGTCGAGTGCGCGCTCCAGCGTCGTCGGTGCTGCCTCGGCCTCCCAGGGCGCGGGTGGCGCGGCGCCGGCGCCCGCCTCACCGTCCTCGCCGTCGATGTCGAGCGTCAGCAGTCCGACCTGCAACGCCGCGGCGCCGTCGGCCATCGCGTGGTGCACGCGCCCGATGACGGCAAACCGTCCGTCGGCCAGCCGCGGGACGAACGCGAGCTGCCACAGCGGGCGGCGGCGATCCAGGGGCGTCGAGAGAATCGTGTCGCGCAGCTGAGCGAAGCGTTCCGGTCCGACCGCGTCGGCAGGATCGCTGAGCGTTACGACATGCGCGGCGACGTCGAAGCGGTCGTCGTCGACCCAGCGCGGCTCGCCGATGCCCAGCGGGGCGGGCAGCAGGCGCTGGCGGCAGCGCGGTACCCAGCCCAGGCGCGCGGTCACGCGTGCGCGGATCTCCTCGATCCCCGGGGCGCCAGCTTCCGCGCCCGCCGGCGGGGAGAAGATCGCGCTCCAGGCGACGTGCATGTGCGCGTGGGCCGACTCGAGCTGCAGAAACGAGGCGTCGACCGGTGACAGCGGCTCGCCGTGGCCATGGGTGGACATGCCAGCAGCGTCTCGCCTCGCGCGCGGGATGTGAAGGCCTTCCCCCTCAAGGTCGGGGGAGGACCCCCCGATCGGGGGGAGGCCGGAACGCAAACGAGGCCGGGCGCCTGGGCGCCCGGCCTCGTCGCTGCGGTCCCTGAGACCGACTATTCCTTCGTGATGCCCATCCGCTTCAGCGCGGCGACGGCGTGCGGAGACAGCTGGCCCGTGACGGGGACCTTGTTGGCGAATCCGGACGGCCAGGCGATGGGCGCGTACTGGCCCAGCGACGCGTAGCCACCTGTTGGGGCTCCCGCAGGCGCAACCCGCTCGTCGGGTGCGAAGTACAGCTCAACGCCAGTAGAGAACAATTTGGATTTCCTCCGTCGTCTCGCGGATGAATCCGCTGGTTCATACCTCAGACCCGCCTCCCCCGGAGCGGCGGACCACACTTCTTCCCCGGTCGCCT
>JAHWJM010000338.1 GCA_019348435.1 Actinomycetota bacterium | reverse complement strand
GGACTCCGGCTTCGTGCGGGTCCTGACCAAGCGCCTGGAGCGGCTGGGGTCCGAGCACCGCGTGCTGACCAGCGCGATCGGCGTCGACCGCCTGGTCTCGATGCGCCTCGACGCGCTCGTCGTCGACGTCGCGCTGCTCGGGACGCAGGCATGGGATTACCTCGCGCGAGTGGCGGCGGCGCTGCCGGCGCTGCCGATCATCGTCTGCACCGGGCAATCGACCGTCGCGCAGCGCGTGCGCGGCCTGCGGCTGGGGGCCGACGACTGGTTGACCAAGCCCTGCCACCCCGAGGAGCTCATCGCCCGCATCGAGGCCGTCGCGCGGCGCCGGCGCCAGGCCGCGGGCGGCGGGGAGATCGTCGCGGCGGGTGAGATCGAGGTGCGCCCCGACCAGTTCCAGGCGTTCGCCAACGGCCGCTCGATCGACCTCACCCGGCGCGAGTTCGAGCTCATCGCGCTGCTGTCCTCCGCCGCCGGCCGCGTGCTCGAGCGCGAGGAGATCTACCAGCGCGTGTGGGGCTACACGATGGCCCACGGCGATCGCTCGGTCGACGTCTTCGTGCGCAAGCTGCGCGGCAAGCTCCAGCAGGCCTCACCGAACTGGGAGTACATCCACACGCACTTCGGCGTGGGCTACCGCTTTGCTGCGGTCCGGGCGGGCGGGGATCTGGCGGAGCCGGCGGCTGCCGCGAAGCCCGACGGCGCCCCGTTGCCCGCGGCACCGGCCGCCGCGCCCCACGCGGCGGCGGACCTGACGCCCATCGTCTAGCCGGTCATGCGCCCCGCCTCCGAGGTCGAGCGCCGCCGGCTGAACGACACGTTCGCGCGCCTCTGCGCGATCCCCAGCCCGTTTGGCTCCGAGCGCGCCTGCGCGGAAGCGGTCGCGCGCGAGCTGCGCGGGATGGGCTTCGACGTCGAGGAGGACGGGGCGGCGGCGGAGACCGGCGCCGGGTGCGGCAACCTGCTCGCGCGCATCCCCGGGCGCGGCGAGCGCACGATCATGCTCTGCGCGCATCTCGACACGGTTCCGGAGGACGGCGTGATCGAGCCGGTGCTCGACGACGGCGGGTGGGTCAGCGCGGGCGACACGATCCTCGGCGCCGACAACAAGGCGGCCGTCGCGGTGATCCTCGAGGTCGCGCGGCGCTGCGCGATCGAAGCGTCGCCGGTCGGCCTCGAGCTGCTGTTCACCGTCAGCGAGGAGAACGCGCTCGCCGGCGCGAAGGCGTTCGACACCAAGACGCTGCGCAGCGAGTGGGGCTATGTCTTCGACCATGCCTCGCCGATCGGGGAGATCATCGTCGCCGCGCCGACGTACTACCGCTTCGAGGCGAACTTCCGCGGCACGCCCGCGCACGCGGGCATCCGCCCCGAGGACGGACGCAGCGCGATCGAGGCGGCCGCGCGGGCGATCGGCGCGATGGCGCTCGGGCGCATCGACGAGGAGACGACGGCGAACGTCGCGCGGATCGAGGGCGGTCAGGTGGGCGGGACGAACATCGTCGCGGCGCGCTGTCGGGTGGTGGGGGAGGCGCGCTCGCTGGATCCGGGCAAGGCCGACGAGACGATCGCCGAGATCATCGGCCACATCCACGACGCGGCGAACACGCCCGCCTGCTTCTGCGACGTCGACATCACCAGCGAGCGACGCTTCGACGGCTACCGCCACGCTGCCAACGCGCCGGCCGTGCTGGCCGCCGAGGAGGCGCTGCGGGCGTGCGGCTACGCGCCGACGCGACGCACGACGGGCGGCGGGTCAGACGCGAACGCGTTCGAGGCCGCCGACCTGCATTGCACCAACCTCGCCAACGGCACCGAGCGCAACCACGAGCCCGACGAGCGCGTCAGCGTCGCGGCGCTCGAGGGCATGCTCGACGTGGCGTTCGCGCTGCTGGACGCATGCTCCGCCTGAGGCGCGCAACCGTCGCGGTCGCGGGCCCGGCCGACGCGGCCGAGCAGCGCCTGGCGATCCACATCGGCGGCGATCGCCGGACGGCGATCGCCGACGTCGGCCTCATCGGCGCCGCGCAGGCCGGGGACGAGATCATCGTCAACGTCGAGGCGGTCGAGCTGGGGCTCGGCTCCGGCGGCGCGGACATCGTGCACGTCAACCTCACGCGTGGCCTCGACGGCGCCGGCACGCCGGGCGCGCACGTGATGAAGCTCAACTACACGAGCCTGCAGCACGCCGTCCTGCCCGTCGAGGAGGGCGACGCCGACGGCGCGCCGGCGCCGCCGCGACTGCCGCTCGGCAGGCCCGCCGCCGTGATCGCGCTGCACGGCCAGCTCGCGCCGCTGGCGTGGGCGTTCGCCGGGGCGACCGGCGGCGCAGGACGCCTCGGCTACGTGCAGACGGCCGGCGGGGCGCTGCCCGGCGGCCACTCCTGCGTCGTGCGCGAGCTGCGCGACGGCGGGCTGCTGACCAGCCATCTGACCGCGGGGCCTGCCTTCGGCGGCGCCGACGGCGAGTCGATCACGACCGCCGCCGCGCTGCATCACGGCCTCGCCGAGCTGGGCTGGGACGCCGCCGTGTGCGGCCCCGGCCCCGGGATCCTCGGGTCCGGCTCGGCGCTCGGTCACGGCGGGCTGCAGGCGCTGGACTCGCTGCACACGGCGCTCGCGCTGGGCTGCCCGGCACTGCTCGCGCCGCGCATGTCCTGCAGCGACCTGCGCGCGCGCCACCGCGGGCTGAGCCATCACACCCGCACGGTGCTCGAACTGCTGCTCGCGCCGGTCGTCGTCGCGATCCCCGAAGGCGAGCAGCCCGCCGACGACCGCCACGACTGGCGCGCGTTCGAGGTCGACCTCGACGGGTATGGCGCAAGCGGCCTGCCGACGCGCTCGATGGGCCGCGAGGACCCGCTGTTCTTCTCCGCCGCGCTCGCGGCGGGCACCGCACTGGCCCGGATGACATGAGCCGCGACCCGACCATCGAGCCGCTCGGCGGCGAGACCCCGTACGAGGGCAGCCAGTTCTCGGTGCGCGTCGAGCGCTTCCGCCATGCCGACGGCGAGGAGGTGCAGCGCGGGGGCGCAGAGCACCTCGAGCGGCTCCAGCATGAGCGGGAGCAGCTGGGTGCCGCGCTCGCCGCCGGCCACGAGCGCACGGCGCTGCTGACCGGTGAGATGGTCGAGCGGGTGGCGCAGGTGTCGGCGCAGCTGACGGACGGGCTGGCGCAGGTAGCGGAGGCGCTCGCCGAGGACCTGCGCTCCGAGCGCGAGCAGGCGCGAGCTGCGGCCGACGCCTCGCCGCTGGTTCTGCGCGGCAAAGAACGAAGCGAGAAGCCCCCTGGGGGTGCAAAACGCTGGATGGCCGGTGCGTTCCTGGCGCCCGCGTTGCTCCTCCTGGGGGCCTTCGTCGTCTACCCGACGATCGACACGATCTTCCAGAGCGTGCAGAGCGAAGAGGGGTCGTACCTGTGGAGCAGGCCCTTCATCGGTTTCGACAACTACGCGGAGATCGCCGACAAGATCGGAAGA
>JAHWJM010000337.1 GCA_019348435.1 Actinomycetota bacterium | reverse complement strand
AAGCGGGGATGAGTCTCAATAGCGCGACTCGAAACGAATTCGCCTTCCCCGCGGCCGGCCTTCGCTGCCGCACGCCCTCGGCCACCTCCCGCCGCACGTCGGTGCTTGGCGGCGGGAACAGGTCCATGAACGCCTTCGCGTCCTCCACCGCCGTGGCGCGTAGGGCCGGGTGTCCGAGTCCTGCCGCAGCCCGGCGGTCTGGGCACGGATGTCGGTTCGGTCAACGCCGGTCGCCTCGGTCATCGAACGGTCATCGATCACCTGCGTTGCAGTTCCATTGCCGTGGCGCCGGCGGGTATACTGGCGCGACATGTCGCAGCCGCCGGTGCCGCCGCCACTCGAGTACGCCCCGCCCCCGGCGAAGCCCGCCGCCCGGGTCAGCCGCCTGGCGGTCCTCTCGCTGGCGCTGGGCCTGCTGACCGGGCCGGTCGTCGGCGGCGTCGGCTTGCTGCTGGGCCAGCGTTTCGACCTGTTCGGCGGGGAGGGCGGCACCGCCTTCGCCATCGCCGTCGTGGCGGGGACCGCGTGAGCGGCCAATGAGGAAGCGGCGGCGGATCCGGATGTACCTGTTGCTCGGCGTGGCCGCCGCGACGCTCGCGCTCGGCCTCGTGGCCTACGCGTCGGAGTGGTTCGAGCGCGCCGAGCTAGACACCGTCGACCTGCGCTTTGCGATCCGCGGCGACCAGCCGCCGCCGAACAGGGTCGTCGTCGTGGGCGTCGACGACAAGACCTTCGACGATCTCGACGTGCAGTGGCCGTTCAAGCGCGGGCTGCACGCGCGCGTCATGGACCGCCTCGCGCGCGACGGCGCAAAGGTCATCGCCTACGACGTCCAGTTCACCGAGCCGTCGCCGTTCCCGCGCGAGGACGAGCGGCTGCTGGACGCCGCGGAACGCCATGCCGAGCGCCTCGTGCTGGCGACGGCGGAGTCAGACGGAGGCCGCACGAAGGTGCTCGGCGACGGCGAGGCGTTCGAGGCGATCGGCGGACGCGTCGGCAACGCGGTGCTGCCCGCCGACCCCAACGCCGTGCGCCGCCGCGTGCCGCACTCGATCCAGGGCGTGGCATCGTTCGCCGTCGCGACCGTAGAGCAGGGCACCGGCCGCCGTGTCGAGCGCGAGCCGTTCGGCGACCGTGGCGCCTGGATCGACTTCCACGGGCCCGGCGGGACGCTGCCGTTCGTCTCGTTCTCGGACGTCCTGCGCGGCGAGTTCGCACCCGGGACGTTCCGCGGAGCCTACGTCGTCGTCGGCGCCGCCAACAACACGCTGCACGACGAGGCGCCGACGTCGACCTCGGGCTCGGAGCTGATGTGGGGTCCAGAGATCCAGGCGGAGGCCGTCGAGACGATCCTCTCGGACTTCCCGCTGCGCGACTCGCCGGGCTGGGTGGGCATCGCCGCGCTGCTCGTCCTCGCGCTCGTGCCGGGCTTCATGAGCACCCGGCTGTCGCCTTCGCGCACGTTGCTCGGCTGCCTCGGCGTCGCCGCGGTCGCCGGGGGTGCCGTCCAGCTCGCGTTTCTCGCCGGGATCGTCGTGCCGGTCGTCGTCCCGCTGGCCTCGCTGGCGTTCGCGACCGTCGGCACGCTCGCGGTCGCCGCCGTGCTCGAGGCGTTCGAGCGCCAGCGAGTGCGCGACGCGTTCGCGCGCTTCGTGCCCCAAGCCGTGGTCGACGTGGTGCTCGACCAGACGGCCGGGGAGCTGCGCCTGGGCGGGACGGAACGCGAGTGCACGGTCCTCTTCAGCGATCTGCGCGGCTTTACGAGCTACGCGGAGACGCGTCCGCCGGAGCGCGTGATCGAGGTGCTCAACGCCTACCTCACCGAGATGAGCGACGCGATCCTCGACCACGGCGGCACCCTCGTCTGCTACATGGGCGACGGGATCATGGCCGTGTTCGGCGCGCCGCTGGATCAGCCTGACCACCGCGACCGCGCGCTCGCCGTTGCACGCGAGATGCTCGCGCGGCTGGACGCTTTCAACGAGGCGATGCGCGACGAGGTCGCCGGCGGGTTTCGGATGGGCATCGGCATCAACACGGGCCTCGTCATGTCCGGCAACGTCGGATCCGCGCGGCGCCTGGAGTTCACGACGATCGGTGACACCGTCAACACCGCCTCGCGGATCGAGGGGATGACGAAGGGCACGCCGTACCAGGTGTTCGTGGCGGAGTCGACGTTGACCGGGCTGCGCGAGCGCGCCGACGACCTCGTCTACGTCGACGAGATGCCCGTGCGGGGGCGCCAGGGCGGCGTGCGGCTGTGGGCGCTTGCGCGCGAGGAGCGCTCGCCGGCGTCCGACGTCGTGGCGCTGCGAACCGCCCGGGTGAGCCACCCTGCGTAAGGAGGGGTCGGCGTCAAGCCGGCCCCGAGAGCCGACTATGCACGTGGCGCATGCGCCACGTCGAGGCGCAGCGACTACTCGCGCGAAGCCTGCTCGACGAAGTGAAGCCTGATCTGTTCGGGCCCCGGAAGAACGACGCCGAACGCGCCGTCGGGCGCGCGCTCGTCGATCTCGAGGCTCCGCTCGCGCGCCTTCGCCGCGACCGCGTCGAGCGACGCGACGCGCACAGCGACGTGGTCGAGCAGTGGCCGCGCCGTACAGCCGGTCGCGCTGGCGAGCCCGATGTACTTGTCGGCGACATGCAGCGCTTGCGCGCGCGGCACGAATCCGACTTCCGCAAGGGCGACCCTGGTCTGCTCGGGGTCGCAGACGCGTAGGAGCACGTGATCGATGTCGTAGTCGATTCCGCCACCCGCGACCAGCGTGAAGCCGAGGGACAGCCCCTCCGGACCCTCGAACGTGGCCAGCTCGAGCTGATCGCCCTCGACGGCCGTTTGCGCCGGAAGCGCCGCGACCGCCCGCCCGACGTCGGCAACGCGCAGGATCAAGCGCCTGAGCGTGCCTGCTTCGCGGGCTCCGTCGGCTGCGACCAGCGTCAGCGTCGCAGCGCGATCGCCGGCGCCCACCACGATTCGACCAGGTCTGCGGTCCCGTTCGCGCATCCCGGCGTGACGGCAGAAGAACGTCGCCATCGCGACCGGATCGGACACTGCCAATCCCACGTTGTCGAGCCCAAGCAGATCAGCCCCGGTGGGCACGTGGTGGACGCTCATCGGCTCGTCCACCCACGGGACATGGGCCGGGGCGGCCCGTTGCATGCTGCGTAGGTAGTGTCGCTCCCGGTAGGGCGACTTGGCGTGCGGGCGCTGGCGCATGGCGGATCGAGGCTCCTGTATAGCGCGCCGAGACGCTCCAGGTCCAGCTCGACCGCCGGCGGCCGGAACGTGCGGGGGCGGGAGGACGTGGTGGCACTGCAGAGGCCTCCGTGGGTCGGTCGGCGGCCTGCGCGCTGCCCGTCAGGCGATTGGCTCCACTGCGAGTACGAGCCCGGGAACAGCCGTCCACCCGGCAGTACGAGCGCCTCGAGGACGAGCAGCGCGTGGCGCGCGAGCCCATCTCACCGGACGATGACCTTCG
>JAHWJM010000336.1 GCA_019348435.1 Actinomycetota bacterium | reverse complement strand
TAAGGTGACACGCTAGGCAGCACCAACCGACCGGACAAAACCGGAAAGAAACGAATGAGGGCCGGGGTGTAAAATCCCCGGCCCTCATTCACTTCAGAACCCCGGTCCGTCAGCGGGCTCTGCGCCTGAGCTCGGTGTAGGCGGCGTTGATCTCCTTCATCCTGAGCTCGGCCATCTCGCGTACCTCTGGCGCCAGGCTCGCCACTCTGTCGGGGTGGTACGTCTTGGCCTTCTTCTTGTAGGCCGTGTCTATGTCCTTCTGCGAAGCGCCGAGCTCGACACCCAGGACCTTGAGCAGCGAACCCAACCGCTCCGTCTCGGCCTCCGCCCGGCGGCGGGCCTGCTTGGCGAACAGGTCCGCGAGCGCGAAGGCCTCCTCCCGGCGACCCGGCTGCTCCCGGGCGATCGTGTCCGCGTAGACGCACGCGCAGGCGATCGCGAACAGCTCGGCGCCGATGTCGACGATCCGCCCGAGCACCGCCTGCTTGTTCTCGAGCTTGGCCTGGTAGCGGCCCATGAGCATGAACGTCGAGCGCGCGAGCTTGCGCGAGACGCTGAGGCCGGGCGCGGTTCGGGAGCGGCTCGAGCGTTTGCGTACGACGGCGATGAGGAAGCGGATCGGCGCCCGCGGTCTCACCGCGGGTCGCGCCGGCGAACGCACTCGTGCCGGGATCGCTGGCACGTAGCGCGGGTCGAGACATGCACGCAGGCGGTGCACAACCCGACGCGGCCCGGTCGAACCGCTCGGGGCACGCTCGGGGCCGGTGAACCGGCCTCTTGATCGATGCTGGCGCGACCAGCCGCCCGAGCGCCGGCCGCCACAGCGACCTACCAGCTGTGCCCGACGAACACCGGCTCGGGCCTGAGCTCGACGCCGAACGCCTCGCGCACCCCTGCCGCGATCTCACGTGCGAGCGCGACGAGCTCCGTCGTCGTCCCGCCGCCGCGGTTCGTCAGGGCAAGCGTGTGCTTCGACGAGATCGCGATGCCGGCCGGGTTGCCGTAGCCGCGCTCGAAGCCGGCGCGCTCGATGAGCCAGGCGGCCGAGGTCTTCACGGCGCGCGGCTCGACCGGCCACGCCGGCGGCTTCGCCTCGGTCCCGAGTCGCTGCGCGGCACGCTGCACGAAGGACTCGAAGTCACGCGCGCGGAGGATCGGGTTCGTGAAGAACGATCCGGCGCTGACGGTGTCGGGATCGGCGGGATCGAGCACCATGCCCTTGCCGCGCCGCAGCGCGAGCACCGCCTCGCGCACGTCGGCGACCGGCGCCGAGGCGCCCACCTCGACGCCGAGCCGTGCGGCGAGCTCGGCGTAGCGGATCGGCTCCGAGAGCCCCGTCGGCTCCAGCGCGAAGCTCACGCGCACCACGAGCCAGCGGCCGGGGTCGCGCTTGAAGATGCTCGAGCGGTAGTCGAACAGGCACTCCTCGGTGTCCAGGTCGTGCAGCTCGCCGCTGACACGGTCCAGCGCGCGCACGGCGACGATCACGTCGGCCACCTCCTGGCCGTAGGCGCCGACGTTCTGGATCGGCGTGCCGCCGACGCTGCCGGGGATGCCGGAGAGCGCCTCGATCCCGGCCAGCCCGTCGGCGACGCAGGTCGCCACCAGCGCATCCCAGTTCTCGCCCGCGGCGACGTTCAGGCGGATGCGACCGTCCCCCATCCGTACGGCTTCGACGCCGCGCGTCGCCACCTGCACCACCGTGCCATCGAAGCCCGCGTCGGCGACCACGACGTTGCTGCCGCCCGCGAGCAGCAGCAGCGCGTCGCCGGCCTCGTCGGCGGCGCGAACGGCATCCACCAGCGCGTCGTCGCCGGCGATCGCGATCAGCCGGCGGGGCGGCCCGCCGAGGCGCAGCGAGGTCAGCTCGGAGAGGGGCGGCGCGGACATGCGCGACGACGGTAGTGGGTCGCCGAGGCAGGGTCCGTCCAGCGCACGGCGAACACTCGAGCGATGGCCCCGTCCGCCCGTCGCCGAACGCGCGTGGTCCTTGGCATCGCCGCGCTGCTCGCGGTGCTCACGCCGCTCGCGTTGTCGCTTCGCAACAGCTCGCTCGTGCGCGTGGAGCAGGTGCTCGTGACCGGCATCGGCGGCTCGCAGTCGACCGAGATCAAGCGCGCGCTCGAGTCGGCGGGAAAGGACATGACGACCCTTCACGTGCGCGAGAAGGCGTTGCTGAGCGCCGTCGACGCGTACCCCGTCGTGCGCAGCCTGCGCACCGAACGAGACCTTCCGCACGGCCTGCAGATCATCGTCAACGCCTACGAGCCGGTGGCCGCGGTGCACGCCGCGGGCGGGCTGACGGCCGTCGCCGCCGACGGCACGCTGTTGCGCGGAAGCGCCACCAGCGGCCTGCCGCTCGTCACGATCCGCGGCGAGCGCAGCGGTGAGCGCGTCGGGCGGGGCGAGGCGCTGCGTGCCGTCAGGCTGCTGGCCGCGGCACCACCCGCGCTGCGCGGGCGGGTGGCGCGCGTCTATCGCGGGCCGCGCGGGCTGACCGCCACGATGCAGAACGGGCCCAAGCTCTACTTCGGCGGCCCAACCCGGCCGGATGCGAAGTGGGCAGCGGCGGCGCAGGTGCTCGCCAGCAGCACCTCGCGCGGGGCGGCGTACCTCGACCTGCGGATCCCCGAGCGCCCCGTTGCCGGCGGGCTGCAGCCTCGAGCGACGCAGTCTAAACCTCAGCTTTAGCTCGAGGCAGCCGAATACACGATTCTCGTGCTCAGGTCGAGAGTCTGGGGTTTTGCAACTGTTCTTGCGGCTGTAGACTTCGCGTTGACACGAGTTCCGCCCCGTGCGTACTGTGGTTTCTCCGGAACCGGGTTGCGGGAGCAAAATCCCTCAACAATTACTCAAGGGTCGGACGTCTCCTCATGGAATCCAGCAGCAGCTATCTCGCGGTCATCAAGGTCGTCGGCGTCGGCGGCGGTGGTACGAACGCCGTCAACCGGATGGTCGACGCAGGTCTGCGCGGCGTGGAGTTCATCTCGGCCAACACCGATGCCCAGGCGCTGCAGATGACGGACGCCGACATCAAGCTCAACATCGGGCACGACCTCACGAAGGGTCTGGGTGCCGGCGCCAACCCGGAGATCGGCTTCGGCGCGGCTGCCGAGTCGCGCGACGACATCAAGGAGGCGCTCAAGGGCGCCGACATGGTCTTCGTCACGGCGGGCGAGGGCGGCGGCACCGGCACGGGCGCGGCGCCCGTCATCGCCGAGATCGCCAAGAACGAGATCGGCGCACTGACCGTCGGGGTCGTCACGAAGCCGTTCGAGTTCGAGGGCGGACGTCGACGCCGGGCGGCGGAAGAAGGTGTCGCGGCCCTGAAAGAGGTGGTCGATGCCCTGATCACCATCCCGAACCAACGCCTCCTGCATATGGTTGATCCGAAGACGACCGTCACTGAAGCCTTCCAGATAGCGGATGATGTGCTGCGACAGGGTATTGCCGGTATTTCGGACCTCATCACGAAGCCGGG
>JAHWJM010000335.1 GCA_019348435.1 Actinomycetota bacterium | reverse complement strand
TTTCCCGGGCGGTGCTGACCGAGGCCGCCAGGCGTTACCCGCACGGCTCGGCGGCCGTATCCGCCTACGTCACGCTGACGTTCTCGGCCCGCCGCCTGTCCCATGTCGGGGCCGAAGGCGTGCTGCACCGTTCGGCCTGGGCTTCCTCCGATGGTCCGGCCGGCAGCGACATGCCACGCCCGGCCGGCAAAAGGGCCGGCACCAGCGTGCGCAGCGCCCCGGAGATGGCCGCGCAGATCGGCCGGCGCCTGCCGCTGCTGCTGCACCAGCTGCGCGCCGCCGGCGCCGACGTGTCGGACGCCGATCTCGACGCGCGCGTGGCGTCGATCAGCTCCGACGACCTGGCGACGATCGTCTACACCTCGGGCACGACCGGGCCGCCGAAGGGCTGCATGCTCACGCACGGCAGCCTGCGCGCGGACGTCGACGGCGTCCAGCCGCGCGTCGGCTTCAACGCCGGCGACGACGTCGTCTACGTCTTCCTGCCGCTCGCCCACGTGCTGACGCGGATCGTGCAGTTCGTGGCGGTCGACGCCGGTACCGAGATGGCCTACTGGCGCCGCGACCCGAAGAAGATCGTCGACGACGTGCAGCTCATCAAGCCGACGCACCTGCCGTCGGTGCCGCGCATCTTCGAGAAGATCCACACCGCGGCGACGGCCAAGGCCAACGAGGCCGGCGGCGCAAAGGCGAAGATCTTCCACTGGGCCGTCGGCGTCGGCCGTCAGGTGCGCCGGCGCGAGGATTACGGCGGCCATCCCGGGCTGGTGCTCAAGGCGCAGCACGCGCTCGCCGACAAGCTCGTCCTGCACAAGATCCGCGATCTCTTCGGCGGGCGCGTCAAGCTCGCGCTGTCCGGCGCGGCGCCGATCGACATTGAGATCCTCGAGTTCTTCCGCGCCGCGGGCATCTGGGTGCTGGAGGGCTACGGCATGACCGAGACGTGCGCCGTCGAGACGCTCAACACGATCGACGAGCACCGCTTCGGCACCGTCGGCAGGCCGCTGCCGGGCGTCTGCGAGGTCAAGATCGCCGACGACGGCGAGGTGCTCATGCGCGGCCCGAACATCTTCAAGGGCTACTACAACGACCCGGAGGCGACGGCCGAGACGCTCGACGCCGACGGCTGGCTGCACTCCGGCGACCTCGGCGAGCTCGACGCCGACGGCTACCTCTCGATCACCGGCCGCAAGAAGGACCTCATCATCACGTCGAGCGGCAAGAACGTCTCGCCCTCGAACATCGAGAACGCGCTCAAGCTCTCTCGCTGGATCTCCCAGGCCGTCGTCTTCGGCGACCGCCGCCCGTATCTCACGGCGCTGCTGACGATCGATCCCGACGAGGCGGGTGCGCTGGCCGAGAAGGTCGGCGCCGCGTCAGCCGTCCCGGCCGACCTGGCCAACGACCCGGCCGTCCGCGCCGAGCTGCAGAGCGCCGTCGACGAGGCCAACCGGAAGTTCGCGCGCATCGAGCAGGTCAAGAAGTTCACGATCCTCGAGCGCGACCTCTCCGAGGAGGAGGACGAGCTCACGCCGACGCTGAAGGTCAAGCGCAACGTCGTCTACGAGCGCTACAAGGACGAGTTCACCGACCTCTACGACGGCGGCTGAGCCGCGCGGTCACCGGCACGGGCCGGCGTGGCGCCGGCGCGGCCCATCCGGCTCGTATGCTGAAGGCGTGCTGGAGGCCCCGCTCGCGATCGCCCACGTGACGCCCTATTCGTGGGGCGCCGGGCGCCACGAGATCACGACCTACGTCGAGCGCACGACCGCCGAGCTGGCGGCGCGCGGGCATCAGGTGCTGATCGTGGCGCCGTCGCGCTCCAGCGAGGCGGTGCGCGAGACGCGCCACGCCTTGAGCGCCGCCCGCGAGGATCCCGCCAGCCTGCTGCCCGAGGCCGGCGCGCCACCGCGCGTGCTCGCCGTCGGCGACGCGTTGCCCGACCTGCCGGGCAGCGCCCGCCGCGCGCCGGCGCTGCCGGTCGACGTCTCGCGCACGATCGAGAACCTCCTCACGCTCCTGCCGCTGGACGTCTGCCACGTGCACGAGCCCTTTGCGCCGTCGACGTCGAGCGCCGCGCTGCGCCACTCGCGCGCGCTGAACGTGGGCACGTTCCATGCGCCGACCGAGCGCCTGCTGTCGACGCAGGTCGCGCGCAAGGTCGTCTCGCTGGTGCTCGGGCGCCTCGACGCCCGCACCGTGAGCTTCGACGCCACGCGCTGCCTCCTACAGCGCTTCTTTCCCGCGGACTACCGCGTGCTGCTGCCGGGCGGCGACGCGCCCGCCGAACGCGTCGCGTCCGCCGATGGCCGCGTCCGCTTCGGCTTCGTCGACGACGAGGAGCGCCCGGCCCTGCGGCTGTTCCTGCGGGCGCTGCGCCGCCTCGACCCGGCGGGGCCGTGGGAGGCGACGATCCTCTCTGCACGCGGCCCGTCGAGCAGCATCCCACTGCGCGCCGATCTCGAGGCGCGCGTGCGCTACGCGTCGCCCGAGGAGCTCAGCGAAGCGCAGCTGCTCGCCGCCAGCGACATCTACGTGGCCGCCTCCGACGGCGCTGCGCCCGCGCCCGGCCTGCTGCTGCGTGCCATCGCCGCCGGCGCGGTGCCGCTCGCGTCGCGCCTGATGGTCTACGAGGAGGCGCTCGGCGAGGGCGCCCACGGGCTGCTGTTCGAGCCGCGCGACATCGAGACGCTCGCCGCCCAGCTCGAGCGGCTCGTGGCCGACAGCGCGCTGCGCGAGCGGCTCGCCGAGGCCGCCGCACCGCTTCGCGCGCAGCTGACGTGGCCGCGCGTGACCGACGACCTGGAGGACGTATACGCCGCTGTCGCAGCACGCCGCCACCCGATCACCGGCAACGAGCGGCTGGGCGTGCGGCTGAGGTCGCGGCGGCGCATCGACGTCGACCTGCACATGCACACCGACCACTCGCACGACTGCGCGACACCGGTCGAGGTGCTGCTGGCGACCGCTCGCGAGCAGGGCCTCGGCGCGATCGCGGTGACCGACCACAACGAGGTATCGGGCGCGCTGGAGGCGCGCGAGAAGGCGGCGCGCTTCGGCGTGAAGGTCATCGTCGCCGAGGAGGTCAAGACCGCCAACCAGGGCGAGGTCATCGGCCTGTTCATCGAAGAGAAGATCCCGCGCGGCCTGACGCTCGCCGAGACGGTCGCCGAGATCAAGCGCCAGGGCGGGCTCGTCTACGTCCCGCATCCGTTCGATCGCATGCACGCCGTGCCCGACTACGAGCACCTGCTGACGATCGTCGACGACATCGACGCGATCGAGGTCTACAACCCGCGCGTCGCGATCGGCTCGTTCAACGAGGAGGCCGCCCGCTTCGCCGCCAAGTACCGGATCCTGGCGGGCGCCGGATCGGACTCGCACGTCGCGCCCGGCCTCGGCTCGGTGCGCGTGCGGATGCACGACTTCGACGGGCCGGAGGAGTTCCTGGAGTCGCTGCGTACGGCCGAGATCACGACGAAG
>JAHWJM010000334.1 GCA_019348435.1 Actinomycetota bacterium | reverse complement strand
ACCCGCCAGGCGCCGGCGTCGGCGACCTCGCGGAAGCCGGCGGGGACCGCCGGCGTCGGCCGGTCCTCCGGCGTCAGCCGAGAGCTCAGGACGACGCCGGGAGCCCGCGGCACCCGGTCGGGCTCCACCACGTGCTTGGGGACCCCGAGGCGGTAGGCGGCGAGCGGACCGCGCAGCGGTCCCACGTAGGGAACGCCGCAGCCGAGCACCGGCTCGGCCCCGCCGGCCTCGTCGAGCGCCCGCGCCAGGTCACGCTGGAGCGCCCACTGGTGGGCCTGGGTCCGCCGCAGGTCGGCGAGCCGGCGATCAAGGTCCACACGCAGACCGCGGCGGACGTCGGCGGCGACCTGACGAAGCTCTCGACGCGGATCCCGCCACCGCGCGAGATGCTCGACACCGACTTCGCAGACGTGCTCGGGAAGAAGCCCGTCGTGCTGCTGTTCGCGACGCCCGCGCTGTGCGCGTCGCGGACGTGCGGCCCGGTCGTCGACATCGCCGAGCAGGTGCGCGCTCAGAACGGCAAGGGCGTGACGTTCATCCAGCAGGAGATCTACCAGGACAACGATCCCGGCAAGCCCTACCGCGAGCAGGTGCTGGCGTGGCGGCTGCCGACCGAGCCCTGGGCCTTCGTCATCGACCGCAAGGGGAAGGTCGCGGCGCGCTTCGAGGGCGTCTTCTCGGTCGGTGAGCTCGCCCGTGCGGTCGAGCGCGTGAAGTAGCGGCGCGGAGCGGCTGTGCGGGTCGCCGGTGGCGATCGCGCGCTGGTATCCTTCGGTTTGCGAATTATGGTCGATCCGCCCATAATGGAATGACCGCAAGCGACGGCCTGCTCACCGATCTGTACTGCCTGACGATGGCCGCCGACTACCTCCACGAGGGGACGGCGGACGAGCTCGTGACGTTCGAGCTGTCGGCACGCAGCGACCGCGCGCTGACGGTCGCCGGCGTGCACGAGGCGCTCGCGTTCCTGGAGAGCATGCGCTTCAGCGAGCGTGACCTGCGCTGGCTCGCCGAGCAGGATCGCGCGACGTTCGACGAGCCGGTCCTCGCGCGTCTGCGCGACCTGCGCTTCAGCGGCAGCGTCTGGGCCATGCGGGAGGGCAGCATCGTGCCTGCCGCCACTCCGCTGCTGCGCCTGACCGCGCCGCGGTTTCAGGCGACGCTCGTCGAGTCGCCGCTGCTCGCGGCGATGAACTACGCCGTGCGCGTGGCGACGAACGCGACGCGGATCGTGCGTGCCGCCGCCGGGCGGCCGGTGTGGGATTTCTCGATGCGCCGCCTAGACGGCCTCGCCGCGGCGCACAGCGCCGCGCGCGCCGCCTATCTCGCCGGGTTCGCCGGCACCGCGACGACGGCGGCCGCGCGGGACCTGGGAATCCCGGCGACCGGGACGATGGCCCACGCGAAGGTCATGGCGCGCGGGCGCACCGGCGAGCTCGACGTCTTCTGCGACCAGCTCCGCGCACGCCCCTCGGGTGCGACGCTGCTCGTCGACACCTACGACACGCTGGAGGGCGTGCGCCGCGCGATCGAGGCACAGCGCACCACCGGGTCGCGGCTGAAGGCGATCAGGATCGACTCCGGCGACCACGCGGCGCTGGCGCGCGCCGCGCGCGAGCTGCTCGACGCGGCCGGGCTGAGCGAGACGCAGATCATCCTCAGCGGCGACCTCGACGCCGAGCGGATCGGCGGGTTGGTCGCGGCGGGCGTGCCCGCCGGCCTGTTCGGCGTCGGCGCGCAGCTGCGCGGCGGCGAGCCGCTCAGCGCCGTCTACAAGCTCGTCGAGCAGCCGGCCGAGGATGACCCCGTGCTGCGCTACACGATGAAGCTCTCGCCGGGCAAGATCAACGACCCCGGGGCGCATCAGGTCACGCGCCGCGACGACGGCACGCACCTGCTGCACGTCGCGGACGAGACGCCGGCCGGCGCTGCGCTGCTGCGCGAGATGATGCGCGACGGCGCCCGCACCGCTCAGGCACCGCAGCTCGCCGCCGATCGTGCGCACGCTGCCGCCGAGCGCGAGCGTCTGCCTGCGGCCGGGCTGGCGCCGCTGGAGCGCTCGCCGCGCCTGCTCGCGCTGCGCGCGACCCTCGACCGCGGCGAGTCCGAGCCGGCGTTCGACGAGGAGCGCCGCTGGCTGAGCGGTGCCGAGTTCGCTGACCTGCTCGGCCTGTGCCAGTTCCTGCCCGGGGGTAACGTCATCAACCTTTCGGTCGCCGTCGGCTTGCGCTTCCGCGGCGCGCCGGGGGCGGCCGCGGCGCTGGCCGGCCTGATGGAGCGGCCGCCGACGCGCCTATGGGCGGTGTCAGCTCACAACGCACGGGACCTCGAGCGCGCCAGTGCACTGGATGCCGACGTCGCCCTCGTGTCGCCGGTTCTCCCCACGGCTTCGCACCCCGGAGACCAGCCGCTGGGTTGGGACGGCCTGCAGGCGCTGGTCGCGGCCAGCCCGTTGCCCGTCTACGCGCAAGGGGGGCTCGGGCCTGGTGACATCGGCGCAGCGCGCGCTGCAGGGGCGCTGGGTGTGGCGGTCGACATCTCCCGCCTCTCGGGGTCGGGCGGCAACGGGACCACGCCCTGATCGAGCGGCCTTCTTGCCCGGGCGAGCGATCGGCTCTCTTCGCTCTAATCTGGACATATCGCCAGGCCTGGCGAGAAAGCACCTGACGATCGAATGGCAGTCCACCGTTTTGCTGCGTAGGGTGCCTCGCTCGAGATGACGCTGCCCGAGACGTTGTTGGTCCTTGTCCCCGCGCTGCCCGCGCTCGCCGCCGTGGCGATCGCCGTCGTGCGCCCCGACGGAGAGCGGTCTTCTCGGTGGGCGGTACGAGCGGCCTGCGCTGGGTTCGCCGCGGCGATCGTCGTGGTGGTCGTCGTGGCTGTGGGCGAGCCGGTCGCAGCGGTGGTCGAGGGGGGCGATGGCGATGCGCTCGTCGGCCTCCATGCAAGCCGCGTCACCGCGGTGTTGGGCTTGCTCACCACCGGCGTCGGCTTGGTCGTGCAGTCCTTCGCCGGCCGTCACCTGCAGCGGGATCTTCGGGAGCGCCGCTTCTTCGTACTGGCCTCGCTGCTGACAGCGGCGACGACGTCGGTGGCCTTCGCCGCCACCCTCGGCCTGCTGTGCGCCTCCTGGATCTTGGCCGGCCTCGCGTTGGCTGGGCTGGTGACCCACCGGGCCACCTGGCGACCGGCGCGGCGCTCGGCCCGGCGGACCCTGCGCAGCCTCTGGGTGGGAGACGGCGCGCTCCTGGTGGCCACACTGCTCGCCGTCGTCTCCGTCGGCGAGATCGACCTCCGCTCGCCGGCCGGGGCCGCCGAGGAGCTCGCCAACGCGTCGATCCCGGTGCTCGGTGGGAGCGTCTTGTGGGTGGTCGCCGTGCTCCTGACCGTCGCCGGCATCTCCCGGTCCGCGCTCGTACCCCTGCACCAGTGGCTGCCGTCCACGATCGCAGCGCCCACGCCGGTGTCGGCGCTGCTCCACGCAGGCGTGGTCAACGGCGCCGGCGTCCTGTTGG
>JAHWJM010000333.1 GCA_019348435.1 Actinomycetota bacterium | reverse complement strand
GGCATCCGCACCGGCGGGACGCGGCACCCGGCATGAGGATTGACTGACACCGTGACGAGCGAACCCGGTAACCGCGCCGACGGGCTGACGGCCGAGGACTTCCAGGAGTTGGCGGCCGATCACGGGCCGGCGCTGTACCGGTTCGCCCGCTCGCTCGGCGCGGGACCGGCGGCCGCCGAGGATCTCGTCCAGGACACCTTTGTGCGGGCGTTCCAGCGGCGCGACCAGTACGGCGGCGGCAATATCGGCGCCTGGTTGCGGCGCATCCTGCACAACATCGCCGTCGATGGGTCGCGTGCGGCATCCCGCAGAGAGATTCCGGTCGAGGTGGTGGAGGAGCGCTGGTCGGAGGACTCCTACACGGTCGACGCGACCGTCGTCGTCGAACGAGCCGAGTTGCGCGCCGAGCTCGAGGACGCGCTGCGCGGCGAAGGATGGGACGTGGTGGAGTCCGGGCCTGTGAATGCGTTCCTCGGCTGGCAGATCCGAGCGACCAGCGATCGCATGGTCGCCAACGTGTGGCTGGGCGATGTCGAGCCTGGGCGGGGCCGGACGTCCGCGTACGCGCCACTTGAAGGCGCGGTGCACACGCAGCTCAGCGTCGGGCGGCGTGACGCGAACTGGGCGTGGACGCAGATCGAGGACTAGACGATCGATTCCGCGAAATCACTGGTCGTAGGCAATGAGGCTGCGGTCCCTTCGCGCCCGACGGTAACGCCACCGCGCTTGCGCCCGTGGTCGGTTAGCGGGTCGCTGCCCGCCGGGAGCGTGGCGGGTTGATGTTCACAGCGGCTCGCCGGCACGCAGAAGATCGCTGCGTAGATCGCGCTACCTGTCAGCTCGTCGCTGCAAGAGGGCACCGAGCAGGATGAGGACGCCGCCGAGCAGCAGCACCGGGGTGCCGGGGCCGATCGAGCTCTCCAGCAGCGCGTCGGCGGCCGCGCGTTTGAGCTCGCTGTCGCCGCGCGTCTCGAGCTCGATGACGTTGGCCATGTAGGCCAGCAGCACCCCGCCCGCGATCGTGGTCAGCACGCCGAGGCCGATGAGCACCGGGCGCGCGACGCCCAAGAACCCGAGGACGGCGGCGACGACGCCCACCGCGACGAGGGCGGGCCAGAGCGTCGTGTCGGTTCCGGCGACGGTGCCATCGTCGGGGCCGACGTCCGCGGCGGCCAGGGCCAGGTCGAGCGTCCCGGTCACACCGGTCACCGTCACCCACGTCAGGAACGCCGACAGGATCGTCGCCGCGGCGCCGGCCAGTACGAGTACGCGTGACGTCACGCTCGAGCCCTACCCGATACGCACGTTTTCCTCCGTGAGCGGGTAGGCAGTTGCACACCCGACGAACGGAGCGACACCATGCAAGACGATCAGGTCGAGCAGAGCGACGAGGCTGCCGAGCCGACCGCTGAGGACGCGACGACCGAGACCGAGACCGAGGCAACCGGGGAGGACTCCGCCGTCGCCAGCGCCGTCGACCAGCAGGCCGCCGAGTCCAGCGGAACCTCCGCCGAGGACGAGCCCGAGGTTCCCGACGACGCCAGCCAGACGATCGCCGCCGCGCAGGAGCACATCAACAAGTTGAACATGGACGACCAGCGCAACGCCGCCGAGCGGGCGCAGAAGCAGACCTGAGGGCGCGCGGCACCGCGGGCCGGGACGAGGAGCCCGGCCCGCTACATTTCGTTGCATGAGCAACGTTCTCCTGGTCGATGGACCGGCGGGCGACAGCGCCGCCACGCCACGCGACCGCCCCTCCGACGCCGAGGCGCTGGACGCGTACTCGACGGTCATCACAACGGTCGCGCGCGACCTCGCGCCGTCGGTCGCGAACCTGCGCGTGCTTCGCCGCGTGCGCGGCGGGCGTCGCGTCGCCGGCGGCGGCTCGGCCTTCGCCCTGGCGCCTGACGGCTACCTCGTCACGTCGGCGCATGTCGTCGAGGGCTCCGCCGCCGGCGGTGTCGCCTCCTTCGTCGACGGTCGCGAGCTGAATTTCGAAGTCGTCGGCGCGGATGCGCTGTCGGACCTCGCCGTGCTGCGCGCCCACGGCCGCGACATCGCGCCCGCCACGCTGGGCGACGCCGCGACCCTGCGTGTCGGCCAGCTCGTCGTCGCGATCGGCAACCCCTACGGCTTCGCCGGCTCGGTGACCGCCGGCGTGGTCTCCGCGCTCGGGCGCTCGCTGCCGGTGCGCTCGGGCAGCGCGCAGCGCGTCGTCGACAACGTCATCCAGACCGACGCGGCGCTGAACCCCGGCAACTCCGGCGGCGCGCTCGTCGACGGCCGCGGGCGCGTCGTCGGCGTGAACACGGCGGTGGCCGGCGTCGGCCTCGGGCTCGCCGTCCCGATCGACGACGCGACGCGGCGCATCATCTCGGCGCTGATGACCGACGGCCGCGTGCGCCGCGCGCATCTCGGGATCGCCGGCGGCGCGCGCCCGCTGCCCCCGCGCCTCGTCGCGCGGCTGGGGCGCGATCGCGCGATCGAGGTCGTCGAGATCCTGCCTGGATCGCCGGCCGCGGCGGCGGGCCTGCTGCCCGAGGATCTGATCGTCGAGGCGGCGGGCATCGCGCTGCGCGGCGTCGAGGACCTGCACCGGCTCATGACCGAGGACCGGATCGGGCGCCCGGTCGACCTGACGGTCGTGCGCGGCGGCGAAGCGCGGCGGCTGACGATCACGCCGCGCGAGCTGGCGATCTAGATCCGGCCGCCGGCCGGCTGAGCTAGCGTGATCGGCGTGGACCTGACCTCGAAGGCGGGAGCTCGAACATGACCAAGCCCGATCGAGGGCGCAAGGCCGCCGCGCCCCAGGCCGGCGCGGGCACGTGCGATGCGATCGCGATCCTCACGCCGCTGCTGGCCGAGCGCGAGCGGACCCTCGGGCGCGAGCACCCCGACACGCTCGCGACCCGCGGCAACCTCGCCAACGCCTACCAGGCCGCGGGACGCAGCGCCGAGGCGATCGCGATCCTCGAGCCGCTGCTCGCCGACCGCGAGCGGGTCCACGGCCCCGAGCACCCCAACACGCTGCGCACTCGCACGAACCTCGCAGGCGCCTATCAGGCGACCGGACGTCATGAGGACGCGATCGAGATGCTCGAACCGCTGGTCGCCGCCCACGAGCGCACGCTCGGTGCCGAGCATCAGAGCACCCTCGCAAGCCGCTTCAACCTTGCCGGCGCCTATCAGGCGGCCCGGCGCACCCAGGACGCGATCGAGGTCCTCGAGCCGCTCGTCGTCGACCTCGAGCCGAAGCTGGGCGCCGAGCATCAGAACACGCTGCGAACGCGCGGCAACCTCGCGGGGGCGTACCACTCGGCCGGGCGCTTTCAGGACGCGATCGCGGTGCTCGAGCCGCTGGTCGCCGACCTCGAGCGGATCCTCGGCCCCGAGCACCCCGACACGCTGGCCACCCGCGGCAACCTCGCGAACGCCTACCAGTCGGCGGGACGCATCCAGGCCAGCATCGACATCCTCGAGCCGCTGCTGGCAGATCTCGAGCGCATCGTCGGCCCC
>JAHWJM010000332.1 GCA_019348435.1 Actinomycetota bacterium | reverse complement strand
CTGGTCGCCTCGCTGCTGGCGGGCATGATCGGGATCGCGTCATTGTTGCTGCGACACCGCGTCATCGGCCGCCGCCGCGATTGAACCTCTGCGCGGCGCGCCGCGCTACCGGCCATCCACCCGCGACCGCCGGCGCGGTGCAGCCAAGGTCACGACGACACCTGCGTGGCCATTCGGGCGCCGCCCGGAGTGCCGTAGCCCTCGCGTCCCGTCGCCGTCCAAGTCGTCGTCATATCACCGTTCGATAACGGTTCTATGTGACCGACCGCGTTCAAACGCCTTTCCTGGCGCTCGCTGGCAGCGTGAACGCGGCGCGCATCTCTCTCAGCGCCAGCCCATTCGCGCTCCCCGTTGGGCTTGCCGCGGCCCAAGCCGGCTGACTTCAACTCTGAGACGCCCGCGCTCGTGCGCGTCGGCGCTGGGGCCGCTGTGTCAGACAGCGCTAAACGTCCACTGCCGCCGCCCCTCCACTTCGGTGATAATCGAACTTCTTCCCAAAGCAGGAATCGTCCGCCGCGCCACGAACTCCTGAAGCGATGGCGCTTGATCCCGTGCGCTTCGCCCCTGTCGAGCTGGCCGGCGTGATCGACGACTTCCTGGCGGCGCAGGTGTCGCCGCGCACGCGCAGCAGCTACCGCACGGACCTCGCGATCTTCCTGCGCTGGCTGGCGGCGCGCGAGCTTGGTCCGCTGGCCGTCAAGCGCGCGGACATCGACCGCTACCGCAACTGGCTGTCTGAGCTCGTCGACGGCGACGGCGAGCCGGCCGCGCACGGCCAGCCACGCTTCGCGGCGGCGACCGTCGCGCGTAGGTTGACGACGGTGCGGTCCTTCTACGCATACCTGGTCGATCAGCGCGTCATCGACGGCTCGCCCGCCGTCCGCGTCAAGGGCCCGCGCGTGAGCAGCGAGCCGCGTGGACGCGGACTGAATGAGGATCAGACGCGCGCGCTGATCGCCGCCGCCGCTGCACGTGGACCTGAGGCGGAGGCGATCGTGCGGCTGATGGCGTCCAACGGCTTGCGGGTCTCCGAGATCACGCGTGCGCAGGCGGCAGACCTCGAGCCCGAGGCCGGCGGCGGCCACAGCCTGCTGATCACCGGCAAGGGCGGCAAGCGCTACCGCGTCCCGCTGAACGCCTCAACCGAACGAGCGGTCGTCGCGCACCTCGGCGGGCGCCGCCACGGATTTCTGTTTCGTCGTGCTGACCGGCGCCGTCGGGACGGCAACGCGCCGCTGACCCCCTACACCCAGCAGGCGATCTGGCGGCTCATCGCCGAGCTGGCAGCCGACGCCGGCCTCGACGTCGAGCAGCTCGGGTCGCTGCATCCGCACCGGCTGCGCGCGACGTTCGTCATGTCGATCCTCGATCGCGGCGCCAGCCTGCAAGCCGCCCAGGACGCAAGCCGCCACTCCTCCCCCGCCACCACCCGGCGCTATGACCGCATGCGCAGCGCCTTCGCCGAGCACCCCACACATCTGCTCGAAGACCCCTGAAATCACCCCACCGTGCTTCGGTGCAGGTGCCGTTGCAGGTCGTTGCGACGCCGCCGGCCGGTGATCTCCTGCGTTAGCGCCTTATCCAGCACACTGCGTCGCGCGGGACGTTCTCGCGTTTCGCGGCGCTCGGCGGCGAGATGTCGGCGCGAACCGCGGTCGGACGAGACGTCAAGCACAGCAGCGCTAGCTGATGAGAAGCAGCCGCCGACGAACAAGCTGCACCGTCTGCGCCGCCGTCGACGTAGATCGCCCGCCGGGATCGCTAACCGACCGTACGCGCCTGGGCGCCCGGACGACGCGGTAGCGTTGGCGACGTGGGCGTCGACGAGGAGATCCTTGAGGCAGGACGCCGGCTCGCGCGCGCGGCGCCGCAGGCACGGGTGATTCTCTTCGGTTCGCACGCGCGCGGAAATGCGGGAGCGCGCAGCGACATCGACATCCTCGTGATCGAGCCCGAAGTCGATAACGCGGCGATCGAGTCGGTCCGTCTGATGCGCGAGGTGCGCGACCTGCGCCTGCCGGTCGAGGTCGTCGTGGTGAGCGAGCGCGATGCGACCGACTGGCGCGACGTGCGTGGAAGCCTCGTGCATGCAGCGTTGAGCGAGGGGCGCGTGCTCGCAGGCTGATGGCCGATCAGCACGACTTGGCGCGGGAGCTCCTCGGCCTCGCTGAGGATGATCATGTCGCCGCCGGAGCCCTGCTTGATGTCGCTGCCGTATCAGACGCGATCGTTGGTTTTCACGCTCAGCAGGCCGTCGAGAAGGCGTTCAAGGCAATCCTCGCCGAGCACGGCGAAATCTTTCCGTTCACACATAACGTGGGCCTCTTGATGCAGCTCTGCGAGGACGCTGGCGTCGTGGCGCCATCCTCGCTGGCCGAGGCCGACCTCCTGACGCCATACGGCGTCGCACTGAGGTATGGCACGAAGCCGCCCGCGACCGTCGACCGTCAGAGCGCGCTCGATTTGGCCGGTGAAGCTGTCGCTTGGGCGCGCGGCTTCATCGAGAATTAGCATCGCATGCGCGATGTCGAGCGCTGCCCCCGTTCTGCCGGGCCGCTCCCGTACTTCTGCCGCGGGAGCGAGCATGGTCACCGGCGCGCGCCCGTAGACGACCGGCGAGGACGTCTACGTCAGACTCGACGAAGAGCGTTCGGTCGTCGGACGGAAGCGCTTGGACTTGCAGCCGCTCGTCGGGCGTAGCGTGAGCCCGGCGGACCGGCGCCGCTCGCTGCCACTCCGAGGCCTCATCGCGCCGCACCACTCGCCGCGCGGGCGCTGAGCGCGCGGGTGACGGCCGCCCACGCTTCGGGGCGCAGCTGCGAGGGTGTCGCGCTTGGGTCGATGCCAGCCGCCCTGAGGAGCGAGCGGGCGACGGTCGGGCGTCCCGCGAGCGGGCCGAGACGCTCGGCGACTGTCTGCCCGCGGCCGGTCTGGAAGGCGACGTCGATGACCGAGACGTGGTCGGCGAAAGCGGCAGGGCTGAGGAGCGTTGGGCGGCGGGCGGTGATCCTCAATATGCCTGCGTCTACGGTCGGCGCCGGGCGGAACGCTGTCGCCGGCAGCGTCGCGACGAGCTCGATCGTGTACCACGGCGCCCAGGTCGCGGCGAAGCGGCCGCTACGTCGCTCGCCCGCTATTCGCCGGGCCGCCTCGAGCTGCAGGACAAGCACCGCTGCGCGCAGCCCATGTCCGTCGGCCAGCAGTCGGCGAACAGCCTTGGTCCCAACGCCGTAGGGCAGGTTGGCGACGACGGTGAAAGGCTCGCCCGGAAGCGGCACGCCGAGCAGGTCGCCCTCGACGATCTGCACGCGGTCGTCGTCGCCGAAGCGGACTCCTAGCCCGCGCGCCAAAGCGCGATCGCGCTCGACCGCAACGACGCGGCCGGCGGCGGCGGCAAGGGGCTCAGTAAGCGCGCCGTGACCTGCACCGAGGTCAACGGCCAGGTGGTCGCGCTCCAGTTGCGCGAGGGCGACGAGCCGGGCGGCCGCGGCGCGATCGTGCAGAAAGTACTGACCAAGCTCGCGCCGG
>JAHWJM010000331.1 GCA_019348435.1 Actinomycetota bacterium | reverse complement strand
CCCCGACAGCCCGCAAAGACCCGGCCCCGGGTTCGGTTGGGGCCGCCGGCGGAGGCCGATCCGGGCTACACCTACCCGGCGAAGCGGCGGGTCGGTCGCGCCCGGGTGTTGCGTGAGGACCGAAAGCTGGATGTGTTCGCGCCCGTGACCTCCCGGGCGTTGGGCGAGGAGGTCGATGTGGCCTTCCGCGCCGCCGGGCGAACCGGGAAATACAAAGTCGAGGTGAGCTCGGGGACGCGGCGTTCGATCGCATCCGCTTCCGCCGCACCATCACCCGCGCAGGCGGACCTGGAGACGGGGGTCGTGACGATCAACTACAAGGGCAACGAGGTGACCCGCCGCGCTCCGGAGGCCATCAGGCCCTGTGGGCATTCTCATCGCGGCGCCCGCACAGCGCGCTGGGCATGCGCTCCCCCGCCGCCTTCGCCGGCGACTACCGAAGAACGGGGTCCTTCCAGGCGGGAGCCCCGTGCGCCGCCACCATGGCGTCATGGTGCGCGTTTCACGCGGAATCGTGCGCAACGATATGGCGGCGAAGACAGTCATCGGGGGGCTCGCGGGGGGACGCCACGGCACGCGGCCGCCAACTCACGCAGCGCAGCACGAACCCGTGCGTCATGTCTTCGCGCGGTCTCGTCGAGCCACTGCCAGCGCACGCCGTCAAGGATCTCGAACTCGGCGCGACCATGGTCTTCGACGTCGCGGACCGGCAAGGACCGCCGTCGAGATCGGGATGGCGTGTGGGGAGCCGTCGCTGACCGTCGACAGGATCGCCACCGTGCCGTCACGCCATTCGGGCAGACGCTGCTCAGCCATCGCATCAGTATGCAGTGCTCCTTCTGGCGCGATCCGCAACTGACGGAGAGGCGCTCGGAGCGGGAGAATCAGCCGCGGAGGAGGCGTGAACTTTCGTCCGACGCAGTGCGCTCAAGCTGCTCGGCGGTGACCACCGTGACAGGCAAGCCCAGCGACTCCACGCGGTGAGGAAGGTCGCGGCGAAGCCAGCGCGAGACGCGCACCGGAAGTGTGGAGATGATGATCTCATCGAAGCCGCCTGTCCCTATCGCCCGCTGTACGGCAGCCAACGGATCGCTGTCGCCGACAATCCCGTCCACGTGTCCACCGGCGGATTCCTCGAGCAGCGGGAGGGCTAACTCGAGGGTCACGGCGGCCTGGTCGGTGTCCGGGTCCCAATACGGACGCGGGACCAGCAGCGTAAACGTGCAACAGGACCGTCGGGCGCGGGCGCGAATCTCGTCGAGCAGTCGCGGCGTCGCCGCGGTTCGGTGTGCGACCACCAGCACGCGCGTAGGTGCTGCGGAACTCATCTCAGCGGTCATTGTCCCGCGCGGGCTCCGTCGCGCAAGAGTGGTTGGACGCGGCTGCGGACCGGTCATTCTCAGGGCGATCGGTCCTTCGCGGACATCGACGCTGCCCCGCGCCATGTGCCCCTACATCGAAGGACTCGGCGCCCAACGAACTGCCGACGCCTGCCTGCTCGTCTCAGAACTCGTCACCAACGCCTACCGCCACGGCCGCGGCCGCATCCGGCTGGCGATCGCGCTGCACGACCACATCGCACGCTTCGCCCGTCCACGACGAAGGCCACGCCACGGCCCTGCACCCATCAACCACCGCGGGCGAGCACGGCGGCTTCGGCCTGACGGTCGTCGACCACATCGCCGACCGCTGGGGCACCAGCGCCGCCCCCACATACGTCTGGTTTGAACTGCACGCCGTCACAAACCCAAGCTCGCGTGAGTGACCTGACCTCGCGTCTGAATCGCGCACGCGGCCACAGACCGTCTTCCGAGGAGTTCACAGCATCGACGCCATTGCCCAGGTCGCATCGATGTCGCCTGGCGATCGGCAGCGGCGGCGGGCACGAAAGTGCGATGGCGTCGGCGGTGGTGGCGCTCGCGTGCCTTGGCGTCGCCGGGCGACTAACGTCGGCAAGGCGATGACGGCTGTGGAACTCGTTGGCACCGCGCTGCTGCCGGCCGAGGTGGTGGCCGTGGCGCGCGGCGGCGCGCCCGTACGGCTCGGAGCGCCCGGGCGCGACCTGATGGACGCGAGCGCCGCGGCTGTGCAGCGCGCGCTGCATGCGCCGGAGGCGGCCTACGGCGTGTCGACAGGGTTCGGCTCGCTCGCGAACGTCGTCATCCCGGCGCATCGGCGCGGGGAGCTGCAGCGCGCGCTCCTGCGCTCGCACGCCGCGGGGATCGGGCGGCCGGTCGAGCGCGAGGTTGTGCGGGCGATGATGTTGCTGCGCGCGCGGACGCTCTCGATGGGTCTCTCCGGCGCGCGTGCCGTCGTCGCCGAGCGGATGATCGCGCTGCTGAACCTCGGCGTCACCCCGGTCGTGCCCGAGCATGGCTCGCTCGGCGCGAGCGGCGATCTCGCGCCGCTCGCGCACTGCGCGCTGGCGCTGCTCGGCGAGGGCGAGCTCGATCTGCCCGACGGCACGCGCGCCGCGGCCGGCGCGGCGCTCGCGCAGTGCGGCGTCGCGCCGCTGACGCTGATCGCCAAGGAGGGGCTCGCGTGCATCAACGGCACCGACGGCGTGCTCGGCATGCTCGTGCTCGCCGCGCACGATCTCGCGCGGCTGCTGCGGATCGCGGACGTCACGGCGGCGATGTCGGTCGAGGCGCTGCTCGGCACGGACCGGGCGTTCGACGCCGAGCTCGTCGCCTTGCGCCCGCAGCCGGGCCAGCAGTTGAGCGCTCGGAACCTCCGCGCGATGCTCGCCGCGTCGGAGATCGTCGCCAGCCATCGCACCGGCGACGATCGCGTGCAGGACGCCTACTCACTGCGGTGCGCGCCGCAGGTGACGGGTGCTGCACGCGACGTGCTCGCTCACGCCGAGACGGTCGCGAACGCCGAGCTCGCCAGCGCGATCGACAACCCGATGGTGCTGCCCGACGGGCGGATCGAGTCGTGCGGCAACTTCCACGGCGCGCCGCTGGCGTTCGCCTGCGACGCGCTCGCGATCGCGGTCTCCGAGGTCGGCGCGATCGCCGAGCGGCGCACGGACCGCCTGCTCGACGCCTCGCGCTCGGCCGGCCTGCCACCGTTCCTCGCACCCGACGCGGGCGTGAACTCCGGGGTCATGCTGGCCCAGTACACGCAGGCGGCGATGGTCGCCGAGAACCGGCGGCTGGCGGCGCCGGCGAGCGTCGGCTCGCTGCCGACGAGCGCGATGCAGGAGGACCATGTCTCGATGGGCTGGAGCGCCGCGCGCAAGCTGCGCACGGTCGTCGCGAACCTCGCGCGGATCCTCGCGGTGGAGCTCGTGTGCGCCGCGCGCGCGATCGGTGACCGCCCACGTCCCATCAGCTCGAGAAAGGTCGCAGTCAGGTAGGCGCCCGCGGCGATCCCGGCGAGGAACATCTCGATGTAAACCTCCCAGCCCCAGCCGACGGATACTTCTCGGATCATCGCGCTCGTACCTCCTCATCGGCCAGGCGCCCGGCCACGATTGCCGGACGCGGCTTCGGCTTGCTGGTCCATGCGCAGCTTGCGGAAGGAGATCAGGC
>JAHWJM010000330.1 GCA_019348435.1 Actinomycetota bacterium | reverse complement strand
CGTGTCCAAGCCGTCCCCCGCCGGCGCTCGCGCAGCGGCGCGCGCTCGTGGGGCGTGGGGAAGCCCTCCTGCAGCTCGTGCTCGAGACGGGCGGCGAACGCGCGGGACATCTCCGGCGCCGGCGCCCGGACGTCGCGGACGAGCGCCTCGAGGTCGCGCAGCTCCGGCCCCACCGGCTCGCCCGCGAGGGCGCGATCCAGCGCGTCGAGCTCTTGGCGCTGCTCGTCGGTCAGGCGGTCACGCTGGCGCATTGCAGGCCCCCCTGAGCTTGCTGACGGCCCGATGCAGTCGGGTTCCGGCATTGGATTCACTCGTGCCGAGCACGACCGCGAGCTCGGCGTTGGACAGCCCGCCGTGGAATTTCAGGGCGACGAGCTCGCGGTCTCGCGGCGCGAGCGCCACGAGCGCGACGCGCACGGTGGTGCGGCGGATGGCGGGGTCGGCCTCCTCCTCGGGAGCGTGCGCGGCTTCGTCAGGCAGCTCGCCGAGGATCGGCGCCGATCGCTTGCGCCGGCGCAGCTCGTCGAGCGCGGCGTTGCGGGCGATGCCGAACAGCCACCCGCGTTCGCTTCCGCGCCGCGCGTCGAACGTCGCGCGGCGCCGATAGGCGCGCTCGAAGGCCAGCGCCGTGGTGTCCTCGGCCGACGCGTCGTCGCCGAGCAGCGTTCGGACGTATGCGTACATCTCGCGCGCACATTCGCGGTACAGCGCATCGAAGCTCTCGGTCGACGTGTTGGATGGTGTTGCCATGGACGGATTGGACGGATTGGTCAGAGCTGCGCCCATGCGACTACTACGTCGCCGCGCCGTGATCATCACGGGCTTGTGCGTCGGCGTCGGGGCGGCTGGCGCCGGCCACGCCGCTGCCGGCGCGGACACGTCGCGGCCGTGGGCGACGGTCAACGTCTGCGACACGCGCGACCATCCCGACACGATCGGGATCCGCGCCTCGATGCCCGGCTCGCGCAGTGGCCGCGAGGAGCGCTACATGCGCTTCGTCGTGCAGTACTTCTCGCGCGCCGACGACCGCTGGCACCGGGTCGCGGCGGGCGGCGACTCGGGATATCTGTCGATCGGCGACGGGCGCAAGACGCACCAGTTCGGCCGCTCGTTTCGGATCGAGCCGAAACGCGGCCAATCGGTGCTGCTGCGCGGCAGGGTCTTCTTTCAGTGGCGTGTGAAGGGCGAGGTGGTCCGCCGCGCCAGCGCGCGCACGCGCAAGGGCCACCGCTCGAACGCCGGCGATGATCCGCGCGGCTACTCGGCGTCCACATGCACGATCAGCGCGGGTTGAGGCGCGCGTTCAGAACAGCCGCGGGTCGTTCGAGATGACGCCGGTGACGCCGACGCGCTCGAGCTCGCCGATCCGCTTGGCGTCGTCGACCGTCCACGCGTAGAGCTCGCCGCCGGCGCCGCAGACCGCGGCGGCCAGGCGCGGCGTGATGAGCCGGTAGTGCGCCATCAGCGCGTCGATCTCGCCGCGCCGGATGCGGTTGGCGGCGACGCCCGGCAGCGCGCGGCGCACGTACGTCAGCACCGCGACCGCCGGCAGCATCGTCACGGGGTTGGCGAGCGGGTTGCGGCGCATCCGCGGCAGCGACCACCCCAGGCGCAGCTCCGGGTGGCGGGCGCGCAGGAGCGCCAGCGAGGAGTTCTCGGTCGTCGAGACGAGCACGCGATCGCTCAGGCCGTGGTGGCGCAGCGCAGCTGCCACCCGCTCCTCGTAGCCACGGGTCTTCATGTCGACGATGAGCTCGATGCCGTCGTAGACGGCCTCGGCGAAGTGCGTCAGCCCCTCCTCCAGCGTATGCGCACGGCGCTCGGCGACGTCCTCCCAGTCGTGTGCGAGCAGCAGCTCGCCGGTGCCGTCGGGATGCTCGGGCAGGACGTCGAACTCGATCATGTCGACCCCATGCGCGAGCGCCGCGGCGAACGAGTCGAACGTGTTGCCGGGCGCGATGTGGTCGGCGCCCTTGTGTCCGACTCGTCGCATCGGCTGGGGCGCCCGCTCAGGTGCCGCGCTCATGACTGACACCGCGTGCACCAGTACGTGAGCCGGTTGTCGTCGCCCTGCCCGCGGCTGCGGATAGCTGTGCCGCAGCGCGGGCACGGCCGGCCGGCCCTGCCGTACACGACGCGGTGCGCGTCCTGCATCCCGTCGAGCGCGGATTGCTGCATCTTCGGGCGCGCGGCATGCACGATCGCCAGCGCCTCGTCGTCGCCGACCTGGCTCACCGGCCGCCACGGGTCGATCCCCGCCGCGAAGCAGCCCTCGCACTTCCAGAGGTTGCCGATCCCGGCGATCGTGCGCTGGTCGAGCAGCGCGTCGCCGATCGTGCGCGTCGGGTCGTCGGCGCGCAGGCGCCGGAGAAACCGCTGCTCGTCGAGCTCGGGCGCGAGGATGTCCGGACCGAGCATCGCCAGGCGGCGGTCGAAGCGGGTGCGCGACTCGGTCAGCAGCTCGAGCACCGGCCCGTCGAACTGGACGACCTCGCCGTTGGCCGTGCGCAGGACGAGCCAGGCGCGACGATCCGCTCGCCGCCAGCGCTGGCCTTCGCGGTAGGTGCCCCACGAGCCGGTCATGCGCAGGTGCGAGTGGATCGCGAGGTCGCCGTCGAAGTGCACCAACAGGTGCTTGCCGTGCGCGTCGACCCTCGCCACCGCGCGGCCGGCGAGCTTCTCGGGCCAGCGCTCGCCGCGCAGGCGGGGGTGGGGGTGCGCGATCTGCGGGATCTGGCCCACGACGAGCGGGCGAATCCGGCGCGCGGCGTAGTGGATCGTGTCGCCCTCGGGCATGCGTTCGTTCAATCTAGAACGCGTGGAGACGACAATCGACGCGCTCGTGCGGATCGTGGGAGCGCAGCACGTGCAGGCCGGCGCGGTCGTCGGCGACGTCGCGGTGCCCGGCGTCGCCGCGACGCTCGTCACCACCGTCAACGCGCTGCACAGCACCGGCTACGACCAGGCGGGGATGACCGGCCGCAACTTCTTCGATCCGGCCGGCCTCACCGCGTCCACGATCGCGCTCTCCGCCGACGTCGACGGTCGCCCGGCGAACATCGCGGCCGGAGCGCCGGTGCTGCCGGGACCGACCGCACCCGGGCCGCTCGACGGCGAGCGTGCGCCCGTCGGGAGAGAAATCCGCGCCGCCGACGAGATCGAATGGAAGCTTCGGCCCCGCCGAGAGGCTGCCCTTCTTTGTGTCCAGCCACTCCACCTCGCTGCGGCCAGCGACGTTCCAGACCAGCGCCGCACGGCTGCCGTCGCGGGAGAGAATTCCTCCCTCGGCCTCGGCATTCGGGCGCTCGGCGAGGATGCGGATCGGGCCCGGCTTGCCCGCGCCGTCGAGCTCGATGACGCCGAAGGCAAGCATGTCGCGCCCGCCGTTGGAGGTGACGTAGATACGGCGGCCGTCCGGCGAGAACTCGCCCCAGCCGAAGCTGCCGGTGCCCTCGTGGGGGGTGAGCAAGGTTTCGGTGCGGGTGTTGAGGTCGACCAGGTAGAGGTTATTGTCGCCGCGGCTGACCAGCCGGGTCACAACGGCCCAGCGCCCG
>JAHWJM010000032.1 GCA_019348435.1 Actinomycetota bacterium | reverse complement strand
GGGACGGCGGTGGCTCTCGGCCGCGACGGGCGCCTCGCCGCTGTCGTGCTCGACCGCGGCCGCGTGGCGATCGTCGATCCGCGCGCGCGGCGCCTGCTGCGGCGCGTGCCGGTGCCAGGAGCGACCGGGGTCGCCGTGACGCCGGACGGTCGCACGATCGTCTCCGCGCGCGGCACCCTGCGGATGATCGCGCGCGGCGCGCGGCGGGCGACGGGCCGCAGCATCCGGCTCCCGCGCGGGGCGGGCGGCAACCTCGCGCTGTCGCCCGGGCGCACGCGGGTGGCCGTCGGCCCGCGTCGCGGGGGGCGCAGCGGCGCGCTCGTCGTGCTGCGCAGTTGGCGGGTGCGCCGGCTGGCCGTCGGCGGCGGAGGACTGGGGACGCCGGCGTGGACGCCGGACGCCAACCGCCTGTTCTTCGCCAACCGCGGGAGCGCAAGCCTGACGCTCGTCAGCCCGTTCTCGCGCCGGCTGCTGGACACGGTGCGGCTCGCGGGATCGTCGCCGCACGGGATCGTCGTGCAGCCGGGCCTTGCGCTCATCCGCGGCACCCCCGGCGACGACACGCTGATCGGGACACGGTCGCGCGACCGCATCGAGGGCCTCGAGGGCGACGACCTGCTGCGTGGCGGACGCGACCGCGACGTGCTCGAGGGCGGACCCGGCGACGACAGCCTGTCCGGGGGCGCGCTCAGCGACCGGATCGCCGGCGGGGAGGGCAACGACTTCGTCATGTCGGGCACCGGCAACGACACGATCACCGGCGGCAGCGGCCAGGACGTCGTCGACGGCGGGACCGGCAACGATGCGATCGACGCAGAGCAGGGCGATGACGAGATCGACGGCGGGGACGGTGACGACACGATCCGCGGCGGAGAGGGGGCCGACGAGATCATCGAGAAGGGCTTTGGCAACGACGTACTGCTCTCGGGCGGACCCGGCGACGACGTGCTCCGCGGTGGCCGCGGCTCGGACCGCCGGATGCTCGGCGACGACGGCAACGACGAGCTCTTCGGCGAGGCGGGCACCGAGCAGATGAGCGGTGGTCGCGGCGACGACGTTGTCGACGGCGGCCGCGGTGGCGACAACATGCTCGGCGACGAGGGCAACGACATCCTGCGCGGCGGGATGGGCAACGACCGCATCGGCGGCGGCGCGGGCCAGGATCGGCTCAACGGCGGAACCGGCGAGGATGTCCTCGAGGGCGGCGACGACAACGACGAGGTCGTCGGCGGCCCCGGCGCCGACACCCTGCGGGGCGGCACCGGGGACGACTCGATTCGCGCCGCCGACGACAGCGCCGACAGCGTCGAGTGCGGCGACGGCAGCGACACGGTCTACGTCGAGGCGGACGCGCCGACGCGCGACCGCCTGAGCGAGTGCGAGCTCGTCGTGCCCGTCTCGCCCGAGGCCGCCAACGACGAGGAGCTGCCCTCGATCCTCCAGGGCACGCTCGGCAACGACGTGCTGCAGGGCACCTCCGACGACGACTCGATGTTCGGCAAGCTCGGCGACGACCGTCTCTTCGGTCAGGAGGGCGACGACTACGTCGACGGCGAGGACGGCGGCGACGAGCTGCACGGCGGCTCGGGCAACGACATCATCGCGGGGCGCAACGGCGCGGACGAGATCCACGGTGGCGCCGGCCAGGACCACATCACCGGCGACCGCGGCTTGGACCGCATCTACGGCGACGAGGGCGACGACAGGATCTTCGGCAACCTCGACGCGGACTTCGTCGACGGAGGTGCGGGCGACGACCGCATCAACGTGGTGGCGGGCGGCATCGACGTCGTCACGTGCGGAGCGGGCAGGGACACGGTGTTCGCCTCGGCCGGCGACGTCGTCAGCGTCGACTGCGAGGACGTGCGGCGTTAGCTGACGGGGTAGGAGGCGGCCACTCGTCCAGTCCGTCCAGCTCCAAGCAGAGGAGAGAGCGATGCTGTTCTTCGTGCGCTTCGACGTCACCCAGCCGGCGAACGTCAGCAACCAGGACCTCGTCGAGACGTGGATCCGCGAGGCGGAGGCCGCGATCGGCGCGATGGATGCGGGCGCGGTGCCGCACCTGTGGAAGGTCGCCGGGCAGCGAGTCGTGCTCGGCGTCGTCGACGTGCCGGGCGCCGAGGACCTCGACCGCGCGCTCGGCGGCCTGCCGATCATCCGCGAGATGGGCGCCGGCGTGAAGACCGAGGCGCTGCCGATCTACGACTACCGCACCTACGCGAAGGATCTCAACGAGGGCGCCTACGGCGGGTCCTAGCGCGCGGGCATCGCTCATTCGTCGCCGGCGGGGCGCCGGCGCGCGCTCTTGCGTTCCGAGGCGCGCCGCTTGGCGTCCAGGCGGCGGGTGCGCGATGCGCGCGTCGGCTTCGTGGGGCGCCGCGGGCGCTGGACCTCGAGCGCGCGGGCGATCCGCCCGGCGAGGCGCTCGAGTGCGACCGCGCGATTGCGCGTCTGGCTGCGCGCGTCCTGAGCCACCGCGCGGACCACGGGGCCGCAGCGCGCCGTGATCCGCGCCTTCTGTGCCTCGTCGAGCGTGCCCGAGGCGGCCACGTCGAAGCTCGCCTCGATACGCGAGGCGGTGACGTTGGCGTGCTGGCCGCCCGGGCCGGACGAGCGGCTCGCGCGCACGACGACCTCGTCGAGCGGGATCGCGAGGTGGCGGTTGATCGGCAGCAGCTCCGGCATCCTGACAATAGAGTCGCATCTATGTCTGCGAACCTCGCGCTGAACCTCACCCGCACCGCTGCCGAGCATCCCGATGCCATCGCGGTCAAGCTCGACGACGGCGCCTTCAACTACGGCCTGCTGGAAGACGCCAGCCAGCGTGTCGCGGCGATGCTCAAGAGCAAGGGCGTCGGCCCGGGCGACCGCGTTGGGATCATGCTGCCCAACGTCCCGTACTTCCCGGCGCTCTACTACGGCGTGCTGCGCGCCGGCGCCGTCGTCGTGCCGATGAACGTGCTGCTCAAGGGGCGCGAGGTCGCCTATTACCTCTCGGATGCCGAGGTCAAGCTGCTGTTCGCCTGGCACGGCTTCATGGAGGCTGCCGAGACAGGGGCCGAGGCGGCGGGCGACGTCGAGATCGTGGCGGTCGAGCCGGGCGAGATCGAGGGCCTGATCTTCGGCCACGAGCCCGATCCCGAGGTATACGAGTGCGACGGCGACGAGACGGCGGTCATCCTCTACACCTCGGGCACCACCGGTCAGCCCAAGGGCGCTGAGCTGACGCACGACAACCTGCGCAACAACGTACGGGTCGCCGTGGGGCTGTTCGACATGAGCGTCGGCGACGTGATCTTCGGCGGCCTGCCGCTGTTTCACTCCTTCGGCCAGACCTGCACGATGAACGCGGCGATCGCGTGCGGCGCGTGCGTGACGCTGCTGCCGCGCTTCGAGCCGGGCAAGGCGCTGGAGATCCTCGAGCGCGATGGGTGCACGGTCTTCGAAGGTGTGCCGACGATGTACGGAGCGCTGCTGAACCATCCCGGCCGCGAGGGCTGCGACATCTCGAAGCTGCGCGTCTGCGTCTCGGGCGGAGCGTCGCTGCCGGTCGAGCTCCTGCGCGGGTTCGAGGAGTGCTTCGGGTGCAAGGTGCTCGAGGGCTACGGCCTCAGCGAGACGTCGCCGGTGGCATCCTTCAACCACCCCGACCGCGAGCGCAAGGCAGGGTCGATCGGGACGCCGATCGAGGGCGTCGAGATGAAGGTCGTCGATGACGATCGCAACGACGTCGCGCAGGGGGAGATCGGCGAGATCCTCATCAAGGGCCACAACGTCATGAAGGGCTATCTCAACCATCCGGAGGCGACCGCCGCGGCGATCCAGGACGGCTGGTTTGCCACCGGCGATATGGCGCGCGTCGACGAGGACGGCTACTTCTTCATCGTCGACCGCAAGAAGGAGCTGATCATCCGCGGCGGCTACAACGTCTATCCGCGCGAGGTCGAGGAGGTGCTCTACGAGCATCCGGCGGTGCGCGAGGCGGCCGTCGTCGGCGTGCCGCACGAGGAGCTCGGGGAGGAGGTGGGCGCGGCCGTGGCGCTGAAGGACGGCCAGGACGCCGAGCCCGAGGAGCTGCGCGACTTCGTCAAGGAGCGGCTGGCCGCGTACAAGTATCCGCGGACGGTCTGGTTCGTCGACGAGCTGCCCAAGGGGCCCACGGGGAAGATCCTCAAGCGCGAGATCTCTCCGCCCAGCTGATACCCCCCTGGGGTGTTTGACACGATCGGCAGGAGGCGGTACGGTGTGCCCGGTTAGGTACCCCCCGGGGGTACCTTGAGCGATCGGACGGATCGAAGGAGGATCGGCCATCGGAGCCGCCACGACAGCCGAGCATCAGCAGCACGAGCATCAGCAGCACGAGCATCCGCAACACCAGCATCATGAGATGCCGACGTCCGGCGGGCCCCTGACGCGGGTCGCGCTCAGCGCGACGCTGCACTGCCTCACCGGCTGCGCGATCGGCGAGGTGCTCGGCATGGTGATCGGAACCGCCCTGGGGTTCTCGGAGCTCGGCACCGTCGCGCTCGCCGTCGCCCTCGCCTTCCTGTTCGGCTACGGGCTGACGAGCCTGCCGCTGCTGCGGGCGGGCTTCGCGCTGTCCGCAGTCATCCCGATCGCGCTGGCGGCCGACACGCTGAGCATCGCCACGATGGAGATCGTCGACAACGCGATCATGCTCACCGTGCCCGGGGCCATGGAGTCCGGCGTCGGCAGCCTGCTGTTCTGGGGCAGCCTGTCGTTCGCGCTCGTGATCGCCGGCGCGGTGGCGCTGCCGGTCAACCGCTGGCTCATCGGCCGCGGCAAGGGTCACGCGGTCGTGCACGCGACCGGCATCCACGGCGGCCCGTCGCCGCGCGCGGTCGGCGTCGTCGCGGCCGTGGCGTTCGTCTTCGGCTCGGCAGTGCTGCTGGCGGAGCTGATCGATGGCCCAGCCGACGGCGGCGGTCACGGCGCGATGGCGGCACTCGCGGCACCCGCGCATGAGGACGACGCCGCCGGCGGCCACGCTGCCGAGGCTGCGACGGCGCCGGTTCGCGGCCTCTCCACCGCAGCCAACGGGCTGACCCTCGCGCTCGAGCGCAGCGAACTTCCGCGCGGTGTGGCCACGACCCTCCGCTTCCGCATCGACGACAGCTCAGGAACAGCGGTACGCGACTTCGCGGTCGAGCACACGAAGCGCATGCACCTCATCGTGGTGCGCCGCGATCTCACCGGCTTTCAGCACCTGCACCCGACGATGTCGCGCTCGGGGACGTGGAGCGTGCAGCTGACGCTCCCGACCGCCGGCAGGTACCGCGTGTTCGCGGACTTCAAGCACGACGGTCGCAACGAAACGCTTGCGAGCGACCTGAACGTCGGGGGCGGCTTCGATCCGGCGGCGCTGCCGGCGCCGGCCGAGCGCGCGGCCGTCGCCGGCGGCTACGCGGTGAACATCGATGCCGGACACCCGCGGGCGGGACGGGAGGCGACGCTGTCCTTCGTCGTCACCCGAGGCGGCCGGCCGGTGTCGCTACAGCCATATCTCGGCGCGCGGGGGCACCTCGTCGCGCTGCGCGCCAGCGACCTGGCCTACCTGCACGTCCATCCCACGCAGGCGCCGCGCGAGGCCGGCCGCATCAGCTTCGCCACGCGGTTCGCCACGGCGGGTCGCCACCGGCTGTTCCTGCAGTTCCAGCACGAAGGACGCGTTCGGACAGCGGCCTTCACCGTTGCGGTGGCGCGCTGAGCGACCACGACCTCCTGATCATCGGCATGGGCTCGGCCGGCATCGTGGCGGCCGAGCTCGCGTCGACGTGCGCTCACGGGCCTGAGCGCTGCGCTGCCACCCCTTACAGACCCGGCGGGTGGCGCGCGACGAACCCGCCCGTGGGGCGCATCTGCTGCGTCCAGCGGGTGCCGCCGCGCAGCGCGGACGTGTCGAAGCGCCAGCCGCCGATGACCATGAACATGTGCCCCGGGTTCGAGTAGATCGTGATCCACTTGCCCGGCCCCGGCTCGCCCCAGCTCATGAACGGGCCCGACGACATCGGTGACGTGACGAGCCCCGCCGCGGCGAGCGCGTAGCTGATCGAGCCCGAGCAGTCGTAGGCCGTGTCCTTGAAGCCGGCGTGGCCACCGCCGTAGAGGTACGGCAGGCCGGCGATCGCGTTGGCCGCCGCCATCACGAGCCCCACCGCCGCAGGCGCCCCGGCCGGCGGCTGCGCCTGCCCGCCGGCCTTCGTCGCGATCCCGGCGCGCGCGCTGCGCGCCAGCCGCTCGCGCAGCGTCGCGAGCTGGCCCTGGACCTCGCGCAGCTCGGCGCGCTTGAAGTTCGAGCGCGCGAGATGCTTCTCGCGCACGCGCAGCAGCGCGGTCTCGACGGCCTGCGCGGATTCGCGCTTGCGCTCCAGGCGGGTCGCGATCGCCTGCTCTCGCTTCTGCATCGCCGCCAATCGCACCGTCTGGCGCGTGACCTTCGAGCGAGAGGTGCGCGCGACATCCATGATCGTCGCATTGCGCTCGGCGATCCGCTTGAGGAACTCGGTCTTCTCGAGCAGGTCGGTGAAGCCGCGCGCGGTGATGACCACCGAGACGATGTCGGGCTCGCCGCTGCGGTAGGCGGCCTGCAGGTTCGCGCGCAGGGCCTCCGTCGCGCCGCGCTGCAGGTCGACCAGGCGCGTGAGGCGGTCGCGCGCACGGACGAACTGCTCGCGGACCTCCTGGAGCTCGGCGCGCTGCGCAGCGGCGTCGGCCTGCAGCTTGCGCAGGCGCCGTTGCGCGCGCGCGAGGCCGGCACTCGAGGCGCGGATCTTGGCGCTCTCGCGCGCGACCACCGAGCGCAGGTACTCGGCGCGATCGGCCTTGGACTCGATCCGGTTCGAGAGATCAGCACCGGCGGGCCGCGCGGTCCCCAGAATGGTTGCAGCGACCGCGACGCACGCGGCGAGAGCACAGATGAAGGCGAGGCGTCGGAAGGTCATGCGCGGGCGGACCGCGACGCTACCAACCACCTCGCGACGTAGCCCTAAACCCCTGCAACCTGCATGAGAACTTGCAGCTCTGCTAGGAGCGCGCGCGGAACAGCGTCACGAGCAGCAGGCCCAGCCCGAAGACGATCGCGAGGAACACGATGAGCCCGCCGGCGATCGGGATCAGCGAGAGCAGCCCGAGGATGACGAGCCCGACGAGGAAGGCGAGGATCCGCGAGCCCTTGAGGATCCGCCGGCCGAGCGCGAACGCCGCCGTGACGTAGGAGATCGCGTACAGCGGAAGGAGCAGCAACAGCAGGACGATGCCCAGCGGGATGCCGACGACCGTGAAGAACGCCGCGATCGCGATGATCGGGATCAGGAAGAACGCGAGCAGGCCGACCAGGGCAGACATTCCCGGCTTCTCCTTCGCGGTGCGCGCGACGGCGTCGGCGCCCCTGGGCGCGAGCAGCAGCAGGAGCAGCCCGAGCAGGAACATCGACAGCGTGAACATGATGAACGTGCCGATCGCGCCGAGGATCCCGGCGTCGCCCGCGTCGAACTTCTTGACCTCGCCCGTGACCTGTGCGCCGGGGGTCAGGACCGGCTCGTCGTCGGCGTAGACGATGTCGCCCTCGACCCGGCCGGCGCGGCCGAGCGTCGCCAGGCCGGCGACCGTCACGACATTTCCCTCGACGGTGCCGCGGACCACGACGTCGCCGTCGACGACGATCACGTTGCCGGTGACCGTTCCGCGGACCAGCACGTCGCCGTTGACGACGATGACGTTGTCGACGGTCTCGGTGCGATCGACGAGCACCGATCCGACGAGGACGACGCGATCGTCGTCGTCCGCGTCGGCTTCGGCTGAGGCGTTCGCCGCCGGCACGAGCCAGCACAGCAGGAGCAGCGCGGCGAGTAGCGATCGACGCATCCGCCCCGACCCTACCCCGGCAACTCGTCGGCAACCAAGATCTTTGCGAGCGCCCGCGGGGACCGGTGCCGGGACGACCGCATCGTGCCCGCTCACCCGCGGCTCGGGGCGGGCTCGGAGTCCGCGAGAGGCGCCTTCGGCAGCAGCCCGTCGATCCAGCGGGGCAGCCACCAGTTGGCGCGCCCCAGCAGTTGCATGATCGCCGGCACGAGGACCATCCGGATGATCGTCGCGTCGACGAGGATCGCCGTCGCCAGGCCGATCCCCATGAGCTTGAGGATCACGTCGTCGGCGAGCGCGAACGAGCTGAAGACGGCGATCATGATCGCCGCGGCGGCGGTGATCACGCGGCCGGTGCTCGCCAGCCCGTCGCAGACGGCGCGCGAGTTGTCGCCATGGCGCAGGTACTCCTCGCGGATTCGCGACAGCAGGAACACCTCGTAGTCCATCGAGAGCCCGAAGAGGATCGCGAACATGAACACCGGGATGAACGGAGGCACGGGCGTCGCCGTGTCGATGCCGACGAGCTGCCCCGCCCAGCCTCCGCCGGCGACCAGCGCCACGACGCCGTAAGCCGCGCCGATCGACAGCAGGTTCAGCACGCCCGCCTTGAGCGCCACGGGCAGCGAGCGGAACGCGCCCAGCAGCAGCAGGAAGGAGAGCGACACGACGGCGACGATGAACAGCGGCAGGCGCCGGAGCGTGTACCGGGCCTGGTCGACGATCGCCGCCGTCATGCCGCCGACGTTGACGATCATGCCGGTGCTGCGCTCGATCGGCGGCAGGACGTCCTCGCGCAGGTCGGCGACGAGCCGCTGGGTCGCCGCCTCCTGCGGCGAGCTGCGCGGCGTCACCATCAGGACCGCGGCGTCACCGGCGCCGTTGAGCTGCGCCGGCGCCGCGGCGAGCACCTCGGGCTGGGCGGCGACGCGTTGGCGCAGGATCGTCAGCGCCCGCCGCCGATCCTCGCCGTCTGAGGGCAGCTGCGCGGTCAGCATGAGCGGCCCGCTCGCGCCGGGGCCGAAGCCCGCGGCGACGAGGTCGTAGGCCTGGCGGGTCATCGTCTCGGCGGGATCGTTGCCGGCATCCGGGAAGCCGAGGCGGAAGTCCTTGATCGGCATCGCGAGCGCCGCGATGACGAGGACCCCGGCGATCGCCGCCGTCCACGGGTGGCGCTGGATGACGCGCGAGTAGCCGATCCAGCGCGAGGCGCGGCCGGCGCGCGCGCGGGCCCCGGACACCTTCCCCGCGCGCCCGATCCGCAGGCGGTCGATCTTGTGCCCGAGAAAGCCGAGCAGCGCGGGCAGCAGCGTCACCGCGGCGAGCGCCGCGACGGCCACCGCGAGGCTCGACGAGACGGCGACGCCGTAGAGGAACGGCAGGCGCATCGCGAACAGCCCGAGCAGGGCGACGACGACCACGAGCCCGGCGACGAGGACGGAGCGCCCGGCGGTGGAGATCGCCTCCGCGACCGCGGCCTCCGGCGTCCGGCCCGCCGCGAGCGCGCTGCGGTAGCGCGTGACGACGAGCAGCGCGTAGTCGATGCCGACCCCGATCGCCATCATCGCGGCGATCGCGGGCGCGAATTCCGGCACGTCCATGACCGCGGCGAGCGTGCCGACGAGGGTCGTCCCGATGCCGAGGCCGAAGAGCGCCGTCAACAGCGGCAGGCCGGCGGCGAGCAGCGAGCCGAACGTCAGCAGCAGCACGATCGTGGCGATCAAGAAGCCGACGACCTCCGGGCTGACCTCGCTCTCCTGTGCGTTGGAGATCGCCCAGCCTGACATCGCGACCTGCAGCCCGTCGTCCGACGCTTGCCTGGCGAGCGCGATGAGCTCCTCGCCCGTCTGCACCGGTACGTCGTTGTCACGCACGGCGTCGATCTGCAGCCGCGCGATGGCGGTCCGGCCGTCCGGCGAGACCTCCGGTCCGATCGCGCGGCCGACGCCCTCGAGCTTCTGCGCGTCGGCGATCAGGGCGTCGACGCGCTCGCGGACCTCCGGCGCGCGGGCGCCCGCGGCGGCGTGCCAGACGACGTCGATCGTGGCGGCGGAACGATCGCCGAAGCGGTCGTCGAGGACGGCCTCGGCGGCGCCGGAGTCCGATCCCGGCGTGTTGAAGTCCGCCTGGAAGTCGCCGGCGAGCGGGGCGACGAGGATGAGCGTCGCGGCGAGCGCGGCCACCCAGGCGGCGAGGACGGTACGCCGGCGGCGGTAGCACCAGGATCCGAGTCGGGCGAGGCGTGATGCAGGCACGGAACGTGCTCCTTCGTCGTCGGTGAAGTGGACGACGAGCGTCGCGGCGGGCTGCGCGGCCTTCCATAGGGGATGTCCCTCAGCGGCGTAGGGGATTGTCCGGATGGGGTCGGAGGGGGCAGAGGTCGCCGCGGCGTGGTCCTAAGGCGCGGCGTGCCTATCCTCCTCGGGTGCCTGCCGGCGAAGACCAGCCCGCGACGCTGCAGACCCGGCTCGAAACGGACGCCGCCGGCGCCGGGAAAGGCCGCAACCGCGCCGGTCCGCCCACCGTCGCCGATCCGGCGGCGCTGCTGCAACGCCTCGACGACAGCGGCCACTTTCATCGCGACAGCCGCGCGGGGCGCGTGTACCACCCGGGAATGGTCTCGCTGCGCGAGGACGTGCCGGTGGACAGCCTGCACGTATCGGTCGACGACAACCGGGTCATGGCACACGTCGACGAGGCGTCGCCGCTGGCCGCGCGAAGCGAAGGCAGATCGCGCTACTCCGTCGTCCGCGCTACGGCGCACAACCTCGCGGGGATCGCGCACGACGTCCTGACGCTCGTGCGCGGTCGGCAGGGCGATCACACCTGCAAGCTCGACTGCGAGTGGGTCTCACGCGAGGCGGGCGGGGCGCCGCGGATCGTCCCGCTGCTGGACCCGACGACGTCGGCGTGGGGCGTGCAACTCGACGTGCGGCTGAGCGGACGGCTCGACGAAGCACGGCTGCGAGCGGCCCTCGACACCATCGTGGGCGTGCGCGGCGGCGGCGACTGCCTGACGGTGGTCGACTGCGACGACGACGAGGGGCTCGACGCAGCACGGCGGCGGCTGCACGGCGCCGACGTCCCGCTGACGGTCCTGCCGCCGTTTCACGTCCACCTCGCGCACCACTCCGCGGGCGACGTGCTCATGCTCAACCTCAACCACGCCGCGGTTGACGGATTCGGCGCGCTGCGTCTGCTCGAGCGTCTCGCCCGCTCCTACGCCGGCGATGGTCCCCCGCAGGACGCGCTGGACTTCCTGGCCTGCGCTGACCTGCCGGTCCAGCCGACGGCGCCCACGCCGCCGCGGCTCGTGCGCCTCGGGCGCGCGGTGCTCGAGCGGCTGCGCGACGCGCTGTCGAAGCCGCCGCGCCTGGCCGCCGAGGAGGCCGACGGCGATGCCGGCTACGGCTTTCACCTCGTCGGCCTATCGGCGCAGGCGACGCGGGATGTCAGCCGCCGTGGTGGCGGCGTCGGCGAGGTCCTCATCGCAGCGCTGCACCTGACGATCGCGGAATGGAACCGCCGGCACCAGCTGCGCGGTCGCCGGATCGGCGTGCTCGTGCCGGTCGACCTGCGCCCCGACGACCTGCCCGATCACGTGGTCGCGAACCTCTCCGTCAACACGCGGCTGTCGACGACACCGCGGGAGCGCGCCACGCCGGGCGCGGCGCTGCGGGCGATCTGCTGGCAGGTCGAGCGCGACGAGGGCACGCGGACGGGGATCGCGCTCATCGCCGCGCTGGAGCGCGCCGGGATGCTCGCGCTGTGGGCCAAGCAGTCGACGATCGTGCTGCAGCCGCTGATCGACAACGGCCGCGCCGACGCCGCGATGGTCTGCGACCTCGGATCGCTCGCCTGCGCGCCGAGCTTCGGTCCGGGCGCCGGACAGGTGCGCGAGCTGTGGTTCTCCCCGCCGAGCCGGTCGCCGCGCTGTCTGTGCGTCGGCGCGGTGACCGTCGAGGGCCGCCTGCACCTGACGTTCCGCTACCCGCACCGGCTCTTCGGCCCGGATGCCGTTCGCCGCTTCGCCGACCTGTACGTCGCTCAGCTGGAGCTGGTGGGCGGCACCACGTCCTGAAGGCCGAGGTTCCAGCCGCCGGGCAGGGTGGGTACCGTCCGAGCACCATGGATGCGCCGTCGCTGACCGCAGCGGTTCGCCGCGAGCTGCTCGAGTATCCGGGCGTCACCGAAGGCGCACATCGCTTCGGGGGCATCGTGTTTCACCTCGGGCGCCGCGAGCTGGGTCATCTGCACGGTGAGACCGTCGCCGACCTGCCGTTCCCGCCGAACCCGCGGCGCGCCGCCTGTGCCGGCGCCGAGCCGGGCGTCGACCAGCGGCCGCTCCAGCCCGCCGGTGGACTCCACGACGACCATGGCGACCGGCGGCGCCGCCGACGCCAGCTGCTCGACGACGGCGGCGTGAAGCTCGCGGACTTCGGCATCGCCAAGAGCGTGCAGGACGCCACCGCCGGGATGACCGCCACCGGCCAGATCATCGGGACCGCGAAGTACCTCTCACCGGAGCAGGTCGAGGGACGGCCGGCGACCCCCGCGTCCGACGTGTACGCCACCGGCGTCGTCCTCTACGAGATGCT
>JAHWJM010000329.1 GCA_019348435.1 Actinomycetota bacterium | reverse complement strand
CCGGCGGTTGCGGCAGGCGGGTGCGGTCATCTGCGGCAAGACGAACATGAGCGCGCTCGGAACGTCCGTGACGACGGAGCCGGCGGCGTTCGGCCCGACGCGGAACCCGTGGGATCTCGGCTCGTCGCCCGGCGGCTCGAGCGGCGGCTCGGCGGCGGCCGTGGCCGCCGGCATGGTCGCCGCGGCACACGGGACCGACGGTGGCGGATCCGTGCGGATCCCCGCGGCGCGATGCGGCCTCATCGGTCTCAAGCCCTCGCGGGGACGGATCTCGGCGGCTCCCGACGGGGACCAGATGGGAGGCCTGCTCGTAGACGGCGTCCTCAGCCGCACCGTGCGAGACGCCGCGCTGCTGCTCGACGTTCTCGCCGGGCAGGAGCCGGGAGATCCGTACGCCGCTCCCCCACAACAGCGGTCGTACGCCGACGAGTTGACGGCCGAGCGGGAACCTGTGCGTGTCGGCGTCTACACCGAGGTGCCGGGACGCCGCCGCGCGCTCCATGATGACTGCCGCGCGGCGGTGCTGCGGGCGGCCGAGCTCCTCACGAGGCTCGGCCACCGTGTCGAGGAGAGCGCGCCGAGCATCCTCGACGCCGACGTCCTCGGGGGCGAAGGACCGAAGATCTACTGGGTGGCGTACGCGGCGATGCTCGCCCGATGGGAGCGTGCGCTGCGCCGCGAGCTCGGGGCCGGCCGCGGCGTCCACGGACGCCTGCGCGCGTGGTGGGCGCTGCCTCCAGTCCTTCCGATCCATCGCGTCCGTCGCGGCCGTCCGCGCATGGGGCGCGGCGGCGTATCCTCGAAGCATGTCGCCTGACGACGTCTACGAGCTCTTTCAGAACGGGACGCGACTGCTCGAGGAGCACGACTTCCACGCCGCCGCGGTGCCGCTGAGCCGCGCCCGCGAGCTCGAGCCCGACAAGGCGTCGATCCGCGAGGCGCTCGGCCGGGCGCTGTTCGGGTCGCAGCGCTACGCAGAGGCCGTGGCCGAGTTCGAGGCGATCGTGGAGCGTGCCCCCACGAACGACTACGCGCTGTTCTGCCTCGGACGCTCGCTGCAGCAGCTCGGCCGCCACAGCGAGGCGCGCAAACCGCTGGCGCTGGCGTGCTGCCTGCGCCCCGAGCGCCAGGACTACCGCCTGTACCGCGACCGCTCCCGAGACCGCGCCGCGTAGCGCTCGGCGGTGCCGCAGCGGGGATCGCCCCCGCGCCGATCCTCAGTCGGCCGGTGCTATCCTCGAGCGACAGCTTTCGCTCCGGCTTCGGGCCGGGGGCCGTACCGGAAGTGGGCGCTCGCCCGCTTTTTTTATGGGCGTGAGGAGGTTTGCAGTGAGCACCATCCAGACAGATATCGAGGCCCGGCTCGCAGCCAGCGAGCCCGACGTCGAGGTGCTGCTCGCGGAGATCGTCGGCGGCTCGACGCTGCGCGTCTTCATCGACCACCCCGAGGGCGTCACGCTCGCGCTGTGCGAGCGCGTCACGAAGGCGCTCCCGGAAGTGCGCGAGCGCTATGCGCTCGAGGTCTCCTCACCGGGAATCGAGCGGCCGCTGTCCAAGCCACAGCACTTCCACCGCTACCTCGGCCGCCGCGCGCGGGTTCGTACGATCGGTGCCGTCCGCGACGCCGAAGGCGGGCGCCGCCACAAGTCGGTCACCGGCGAGCTCGTCGGGGCGTCGAACGACGCCGTCACGATCGCCGCCGACGGCGACCCGCCCTCCCTCGTCGCCATCCCGTATGCCGAGATCCAGCGTTCAAACCTGATCGAGGAGTGAGGCCCTATGTCACGCGAGATCCTTGATGCGATGGCCGTTCTCGGCCGGGAGAAGGGCATCGCCCCCGACAAGCTCCGGCTCGCGCTCGAGGACGCGCTGCTGTCGGCCTACAAGAAGCAGCCCGACAGCGCGAAGTACGCGCGCGTCGAGCTCGACCCCGAGACCGCCGACTTCCGGGTCATCGAGCTGATCATCCCCGAGCGCCTGGAGGCGCACCTCATCGTCGAGACGATCGACGAGGGGACGACGTACGACCCCGAGACGGGCGAGATGGTCGAGCCGACCGATCCCGAGATCGACCCGGCGAAGTTCGAGGAGTACAAGGACCAGATCCAGGAGCGCGACGTCACCCCCGGCGACTTCGGCCGGATCGCGGCGCAGACGGCCAAGCAGGTCATCCTGCAGCGCATACGCGAGGCCGAGCGCGACATGATGTTCGAGGAGTACCGCGACCGCGTCGGGGAGCTGATCACCGGCATCGTTCAGCAGTCCGACAGCCGCTACACGCTCGTGCAGATCCGCGAGCGCGTCGAGGCGCTGCTGCCCAAGTCCGAGCAGGTCGACGGCGAGCGTTACGACCACTCCCAGCGCGTGAAGGCCGTCATCAAAGAGGTCTCGCCGTCGACGAAGGGACCCTCGATCATCGTCTCGCGCCGCGACCCCGAGCTCATCAAGAAGCTCTTCGAGCTCGAGGTGCCGGAGATCGCCGACGGGCTCGTCGAGATCGCCAACGTCGCACGAGAGCCCGGCTACCGCTCGAAGATCGCGGTCGTCTCGCACGCCGACGGCTCGATCGATCCGGTCGGGGCCTGCGTGGGCATGCGCGGCTCGCGCGTGCAGGCGGTGGTGGCTGAGCTGCAGGGCGAGAAGATCGACATCATCAACTGGTCGCCCGACGAGGCGACCTTCCTCGTCAACGCTCTGGCGCCGGCCGAAGTGTCCAAGGTGATGATGGACGAGGAGGAAGAGCGGGTCGAGGTGGTGGTGCCCGACGAGCAGCTCTCGCTGGCGATCGGCCGCGAGGGCCAGAACGCCCGTCTCGCCGCGCGTCTGACCGGTTGGCGGATCGACATCAAGTCCGAAACCGAGTTCGCCGCCGAGGAGCAGGAGCAGGGCTACGAGGAGGAGGAGACGCAGGGCCGCTGCGCCGCGGTCATGTCGACCGGCCGGCGCTGCCCGAACGCGGCGCTGCCGGGCTCGCGCTACTGCGGACTGGACTCCCACCAGGCGCTCGCCAACCAGGCCGGCGACGTGATGCCGGCCACGGAGGCCGAGGCCTCGCCCGCGCCGGTCGAGGTACCGGCCGAGGACGCCCTCGACGAGCCGGTGGAGCAGGCGTCGTAGGGGGCGGGCTCGTCGCGTCGCCGCAACGGCGCTGCGTCGGCTGCGGCGCCAGCCGCGACAAGGCGAGGCTGAAGCGCTTCGTGCTCGTCGACGGGCGCGTCGAGGCCGATCCTGATCAGCGGCGCCCGGGCCGCGGCGCCTACGCCTGCGATCGCGCGTGCGCCGAGCGCGCGTGCGCCCGTGGAGGCTTCGCGCGCTCCTTCCGCCGCACGGTGTTCGTCGACCCTGACCTTCTACACTGACTCCGATGGCAAAAGTCCGCGTACACGAGCTCGCCAAGGCCCACGACATGTCCTCCCAGGACGTGCTCGACAAGCTGCGCAAGGCCGGCATCAAGGTCAAGGCGCCCGCTTCGGCGGTGGACGAGGACCAGGCGAAGGCCGCGATCGAAGGTCGCCCCCTGCCGTCCAACGGCGCCGCCGCGAAGGCCGAGGCCAAGCCCGCCGCGCCCGCCACGCCGCC
>JAHWJM010000328.1 GCA_019348435.1 Actinomycetota bacterium | reverse complement strand
GCCAGGCTGCCACCGAGGTGCCTCAGGACTTCGACGACTTCGACGACTTCGACGACTTCGGTGACGTCGACGGGTTCGACGGGTCCGACGAGCCGGAGCGCCTCCAGGAGCCGCACGAGCCTGAGGAGACGAAGACGCTCGACCAGCCTCAGGAGCCGGACGAAGCTCACCGCCCCGGCGAGCCCGAGGACTCGAAGGCGTCCGAGGTGCCCGGCGAGCCCGAGGAGCCCGAGGACGCGAAGCGATGACGAGCACCGTCATCACGAACCTCGCGATCCTCGTCCTGGCGGCCTTCGTCGGCTTTCAGGTCATCTCGAAGGTGCCCAACACGCTGCACACGCCGCTCATGTCGGGCACGAACGCGATCCACGGCATCGTCCTGCTCGGCGGCCTCGTCGCGATCGCCCACGCCGACGGCTTCCTCAGCCGGCTGTTGCTCGTCATCGCGATCGCGTTCGGCACGATCAACGTCGTCGGCGGCTTTCTCGTCACCGACCGCATGCTGAGCATGTTCAAGAAGAAGCCCGAGCCCGCCGCCGAGGACGCCGAGCAGTGACGAGCGCCACCGCGTTCTTTCAGGAGGCCGACTTCATCACCGCGGCGTACATCGTCGCGTTCGGGATGTTCATCACCGGGCTGGCGAAGCTCACGAGCCCGACGACCGCGGTGCAGGGCAACAAGATCGCCGCCGTCGGGATGCTCATCGCGGTCGTCGCGACGCTGCTGAACCCCGGCCTCGACGGCGGCGACTTCCTGCTCATCGCGGTCGGCCTGATCATCGGCACCGTGATCGGGGTGCCCGCGGCACGCAACGTGAAGATGACCGCGATGCCGCAGATGGTCGCGCTGTTCAACGGCGTCGGCGGCGGCGCGGTCGCGCTTATCGCCTGGGCGGAGTTCCGGGGAGCCGGCGGCGACCTGAGCTCGGAGCTCGAGGTCGGCATCCCGCTCATCTTCGCCGCGATCGTCGGCTCGATCTCGTTCTGGGGCTCGAACATCGCCTTCGCCAAGCTGCAGGGCCTCATCTCCGGCAGCCCCGTGAAGATCCCGGCGGGCCTGTTCGTGAACATCGGCTTGCTCGCGACGGCGATCGGCGCCGGAATCGCGATCCTGCTGGGCTCGGAGAGCGAGGGCGTGTTCGTCCTCATCCTCGTCGCGTCGGCGCTGCTCGGCAACCTTTCGGTGCTGCCGATCGGCGGTGCGGACATGCCCGTCGTCATCTCGACGCTGAACGCCTTCACCGGTCTCAGCGCGGCGGCCGCCGGCATCGCCCTGAACAACTACGCGCTGATCGTCGCCGGCATGATCGTCGGCGCCTCGGGCACGATCCTCACCGATCAGATGGCCAAGGCGATGAACCGCTCGATCGGCTCGGTGCTGCTCGGCGGCTTCGGCGGCGAGGCGCCGGCCGTCGAGGGTGCAGGCGGCGAGACCGGCGGCACCGTGCGGTCGACGAGCGCCTCCGACGTGGCGATCCTGCTCGCCTACGCGCGACAGGTCGTCGTCGTGCCCGGCTACGGCATGGCCGTCGCGCAGGCCCAGCACGCCGTGCGCGAGATGGCCAAGGCGCTCGAGAAGAAGGGCATCGAGGTCAAGTACGCGATCCACCCGGTGGCCGGGCGGATGCCGGGGCACATGAACGTCCTGCTCGCCGAGGCCGACGTGCCGTATGAGCAGCTGCGCGAGATGGACGACATCAACCCGGAGTTCGGCCGCACGGACGTGTCGCTCGTGATCGGCGCCAACGACGTCACGAACCCCGACGCCCGCCTGAAGCCCGACTCCCCGATCTACGGCATGCCGATCCTCAACGTCGACGAGTCCAAGCAGATCATCGTGCTCAAGCGCTCGATGGCGTCGGGCTTCGCCGGCATCGAGAACCCGCTCTTCTTCGACGACAAGACGCAGATGCTCTTCGGCGACGCGAAGGCCAGCGTCGCGGAGATCACGTCGGAGCTCGGCCAGCTGTAGGGGCTGGCCGGCCGGCGTGGGGCCGCGTTGTCGTGGGTGCCGCCCGTTCGGCACGGGCGCGCCGTTGCTTGGCCCCCTGCCACACTGATCGGTCACATGATCGACCGCGCCGATGCCGTTTCCGCCCTTACGGAGGAGCAGTTCGACGTGCTCGTCATCGGTGGCGGCGTGACCGGAACCGGCGCCGCGCTGGACGCGGCGACCCGCGGCCTGACCGTCGGGCTGGTCGAGCAGCGCGATCTGGCCGCCGGCACGAGCAGCCGCTCGTCCAAGCTCATCCACGGGGGCCTGCGCTACCTCGAGCAGCTCAACTTCGGGCTCGTCCGCGAGGCGCTCCTGGAGCGCCAGCTCATGGTCGCGCTGGCGCCGCACATCGTCCATCCGCTGCCGCTCGTCGTCGCGGCGTTCGACGGCGCGTCGCCGAGCCGCAAGATCGGCGTCGGGCTGAACCTCTACGACGTGATGTCCGTCGAGCGCCGCGGCCGCTCGCGCCCGCGCCCGCGCCGCGGCCGCAACGCCGTGGCCGACGAGCTCGCCGACGACTTCGCCGCCTGGAGCCCGGAGCGCCACCGCGTCATCGCGGGCGACGAGGTGCTCGAGCTCATCCCGGCGCTCGCCCCGCGCGAGCCGACGTCGGGCTACCTCTTCTACGACTGCCAGACCGACGACGTGCGGCTCGTCCTGACGGTGCTCGGCGAGGCCGAGCGCTTCGGCGCCGTCTGCGCCAACCGGCTGGACGTCTGCGAGCTCGTGCGCGACGACTCCGGGCGAGCGGCGGGCGTGCGGGTCCGCGACACCCTCGCCGGCGAGGAGTTCGTCGTGCAGGCGTCCAACGTCGTCAACGCGACCGGGGTGTGGGCCGACCGGCTGCGGCCCGACGAGCTGCACGACGAGGCCGAGGTGCCGCGCATCCGCCCCAGCCGCGGGACGCACATCACGCTGCGCCACGAGGACCTGCCGCTCGTGGGCGGCGGTGCGATCGTGCCGGCCGGCGGCGGGCGCTCGATCTTCGCCCTGCCGTGGCTCGGGCGCACGCTGCTGGGCACGACGGACAACGACTACGAGGGTGAGCTCGACGGCAACCACCACATCCCGCCGTCGGAGGAGGACATCACCTACCTGCTCGCGGCGGCGAACGAGTACTTCGGCACGGCGCTGGAGCCCGACGATCTGACGGGCGCCTATGCGGGAGTCCGGCCGCTGATCACCACCGGCGACCCGAAGAAGTCCGTCGACATCTCGCGCAAGGCCGAGCTCTACGAGACGTCGAGCGGGATGGTCACGATCACCGGCGGCAAGCTGACCACCTGGCGGCGGATGGCCAAGATGGCCGTCGACCGGCTCGTCGAGCGCGAGGCGCGCGACGCGCCCTGCCGGACCCACGAGATCCCGCTCGGAGCGCCGGTGGCGGTCTCCGACCTGCCGCGCGTCGACGGCATCCCCGAGCGGGCGCTCGCGGCGCTCGCCGGGCGCTACGGCCACGCGGCCCACGACGTGCTGGCGGTCGCCCGCGAGCGTCGCGAGCTGGCGCAGCCGATCGTCGCCGAGCTGCCCGACCTGCTCGCCGAGGCCCCCTTCGCCGTCCGCCGCGAGCAGGCGCGGACGATCGGCGACGT